>DATFHI010000088.1:0-28630 GCA_035248525.1 Fimbriimonadaceae bacterium
GTAAGTTCATCTGCCGTAGACGCCGACTACATTGGAAAGGTGGTCGCCGACCTCCAGCGCAACGCTGGCGCGTCGATTGTCATTCCTGGCGACGATCAGCCCGCAGTAGTCCACCACCTGTGTCATCTCATCAACGATAAGCTCGGTAATCATGGCCAGACCGTTCACCACGGCTACAGAATCGACTACGGGCCGGAAAATCATCTCCAGTCGCTTACCCAACTCACGAACGCCTTGCGAAATCGTTCGGTTGACGTTCTGCTAATCCTGGGCGGCAATCCGGTTTACGATGCGCCCGCTGACTTGGACTTCGGCAACGCCCTTTCCAGCGCGAAGTTGAAAGTGCGCCATGGTTTGTACTTCGACGAAACCAGTGCGAAGTGCGACTGGCATCTGCCCCAGACGCATTACCTTGAAGAGTGGGGTGACATCCACGGCTATGACGGTTCGGTCTCCCTTATTCAACCGCTTATCGCGCCGCTGTTCGAAAGCCGATCGCAAGCTGAGTTTTTGAGCCGGCTCACGGGCGACACGCGATCAGGATTCGACTTGCTCCGCGCGGATTATGCGTCGATGGATAAGAAGGCATGGGATAGCGCCCTTAATCTCGGCTTGGTGCCCACATCCAGATTTCAAGGCGCCGGGCTGGCCGCTTCCGGCGCAGTTGGCTCTTTGCCTGCCCCGGTTACCGGATTGGAAGTCATTCTCCGCCACGACTCCCATATTCTCGATGGCCGGTTTGCGAACAATGGTTGGCTGCAGGAACTACCCAAGCCGTTGACCAAGATCACCTGGGATAACGCCATTCATATCAGCCCCAAAACTGCGCAGAGCATGGGAGTTGAAAGCGAAGACCGGGTGGATTTGCAGTACAACGGGGTAACCGTTTCGGGTGGCGCTTGGGTCCTGCCTGGGCATCCTGACGACAGCGTCACCGTTCTGCTCGGATACGGACGAACGATGGGTGGAACCATCGCCGCGTCTGCCGGATTTAATGCCTATCCTATGCGTCGCACCACGGGTCTCCACGGAGGCGGCGGCGGACAGTTGAAGAAAGGTGCGGGAACATTCTCCCTTTCTACCGTCCAGATTCACCACAGCATGGAGGGCCGGGACATCGTCCGCTCGGGCACCCTCGCGAACTACAAAGTCGATCCCACCCTGAAGCCTGAGCATGCCGAAGAGGTCGAAAAGGTCTCGATGTACCCGGACAACATTTTCGAGTTCGACGGTCCGCAATGGGGAATGACCATCGACCTGAACACCTGCATCGGCTGTAACGCCTGCGTCACGGCCTGCCAGGCGGAGAACAATATTCCGGTCGTTGGCAAGGACCAGGTGAAGCGCGGTCGAGAGCTTCACTGGATTCGAATCGACCGATATTACGTTGGCGGCTTGGATGATCCCGAGGAGACGGTTCATCAGCCGGTAATGTGCGTGCATTGCGAGAAAGCGCCCTGCGAGCCGGTATGCCCGGTTGGAGCCACGATGCACAGCCATGAAGGACTGAACCAGATGGTTTACAACCGCTGCGTAGGAACCAGATATTGCTCGAACAACTGTCCCTATAAAGTCCGCCGGTTCAACTATTTGAACTACGCCGACAACCAAGATCAATTCATGATCCCGTCGATGAACGGTCCGGCTCCCGGCATTCCCGGGACGGACAAGACGGTGATCATTCCGGGCAAGGTCACGCACGAGAAAACCAACGGGCGCAACTTGTTGAAGATGGTTCAAAACCCGGACGTGACCGTTCGCGGCCGCGGAATCATGGAGAAGTGCACCTACTGTGTCCAGCGCATAAACGATGCGCGAATCGAGGCCAAGAAGCAGGGGCGGCCTATCAAAGACGGCGAAATCGTCACGGCTTGCCAGCAAACCTGTCCCACGAAGGCGATTGTCTTTGGCAACGTCGCCGACAAGGATAGCAAAGTCAGCAAACTCCGAGCGGATCAGCGCAGCTACCTACTCCTCGAAGAATTGAACACCCGGCCGCGAACCAGTCACCTGGGTCGCGTCCGAAATCCGAATCCGGAGATCAAGGCATAACATGGCTAAAGAGCCACTTAACGACCAATTAATAACGGGACAGCAGACTTATCAGTCGATCGACAATACGATCGGCTCGATGGTGCTGGACGGAAGGCGGCACAAACGGAACTGGTTCGTGATGATCGGCATCGCGTTCTTGCTCCTGAACTGCTTTATGGTGGCCGTCGGTTGGCTGCTTTACCAGGGCGTTGGCGTCTGGGGGAACAACATTCCCACCGGCTGGGCGTTCGACATCATCAACTTCGTTTGGTGGATCGGTATCGGCCACGCGGGAACCTTGATTTCGGCGATTCTGCTTCTCGTCCGCCAGAACTGGCGCAACTCGATCAACCGATTCGCGGAAGCGATGACGTTGTTCGCCGTACTTTGCGCGGCGCAATATCCGCTTTTGCACACCGGTCGGCCCTGGGTGGCGGCTTATTGGCTATTCCCCTATCCCAACATCATGGGCGTCTGGCCACAATTCCGGTCGCCGCTGATCTGGGACGTGTTCGCGGTGTCTACCTACGCAACCGCCTCGGTCCTCTTCTGGTTTGTTGGGCTTATTCCGGACCTTGCGACCCTTCGTGACAAGTCGACAAGCAAGATCGCGCAACGGATCTATGGATTTCTAAGCCTCGGCTGGCGCGGATCGATGCGACATTGGCACCGATACGAGCAGGCATATTTGCTGCTGGCAGGAATTAGCACGCCGCTCGTACTTTCGGTCCACACGATCGTGTCCTACGACTTCGCCATGTCCATCGTGCCCGGTTGGAACGTGACGGTTTTCCCGCCTTACTTTGTTGCCGGTGCGGTCTTTGCGGGATTCGCCATGGTGCTCCTGCTTGCGCTGCCGGTAAGGGCTTGGTATGGACTCCGTGACCTGATCACCATGAGGCACATCGACTGGATGTGCAAGATCATGCTCGCGACCGGCCTAATCGTCTTTTACGGATACATCCTCGAAGCGTTTTACGGCATGTATTCTGCCAATTCATCCGAGGTTGCGTTGGTAATGTGGCGAATCCGCGGACCCTACGCCTGGGCTTACTGGGCGCTGATCTTCTGCAATGGCGTCGCCCCTCAAATTATGTGGTGGAATAAGGCTCGGCAGCATATTCCGACGGTATTCGTTACGGCGATAATTGTTAGCATTGGAATGTGGCTCGAGCGTTTCGTCATCATCCCGATGTCTCTCATGAGCAACTACTTGCCGGCGAGCGACCGAATGTACTACCCAACCGTCGTCGACTTCCTCATGTTCTTCGGAACCATTGGATTGTTCTTCTTCATGATGTGGCTGTTCATTCGCTTCCTGCCGGTTATCAACATGTTCGAAATGAAAGATTTGCTGTTTAAGCAGAACTTGGATAAACGTCGTCGAGAAGAGGATCTGGAGGAGGTGGCGGTTCACTGATGCTGCATCGAAAACCGGTCAGATCATACGGAGTGATGGCGGAGTTCGATTCTCCTGAGCAGCTCCTCACCGCCGCAAGGAAAACTCGCGAAGCGGGGTACAAGCGAATCGAAGCCTATTCGCCATTTCCCATTCACGGCTTGAGCGACGCGGCAGGATTCTCGGATGAGAGGGTGCCGTGGATCGTTTTCCTCTCCGGAATGGTTGGAGGCACCTGCGGATACCTTCTGCAGTACTACACCGCGACGATCGACTATCCCCTGAACGTTGGTGGTAAGCCTTTCAACTCCATACCAATGTTCTTCCCCGTGACTTACGAGTTGACAATCCTCTTCTCGGTATTCGGGGCGTTCTTTGGGATGCTGATGTTGAACAAGTTGCCGCAACCGTACCATGGGAGCTTCAACACCCCGAATTTCGAGCGTGCTAGCCAGGATAAGTTCTTCTTGGCCGTGGAGTCGGACGATGCGCAATTCGATGAGGTCGAGACGCAAAAATTTATGGAAAGCCTGAACGCGATCAATGTGTCGCTGGTGAGAGAGTCACCGGGAGCGGAAGAATGAACCGGCGACATGGATTGCTGCTTGCCGTTACGAGCGTTGTCTTGGCCGGCTGCCACACCGATATGTGGGTTCAACCCAAGATCCATGAGCCGTTCCAAGAAAGCAAATTCTATTCCGATGGCATGACGTCTCGGCCATTGATCCAGAACACGGTTGCCCGGGGGCATCTTCGCCTCGACGATGCTTTTTACACTGGATACAAGGATGGAAAAATGATTACCGAGTTTCCATTGCCGGTGAATGAGGAGTTGATCCGCCGGGGCCAAGAGCGATATAGCATCTACTGCACACCCTGCCATGGACAGCTTGGAAACGGCCAGGGAATGATTGCCAAGCGTGGATTTACTTTGCGGCGTCCGGTAGGCAACTACCACACCGAGCGTTTGCGAAAGATGCCGGTCGGGCACTTTTACGATGTGATCACAAGCGGCTACGGGTCCATGTTCAGCTACGCGTCGCGAGTGGAACCGCGCGACCGCTGGGCGATTGTCGCCTACATTCGAACGCTTCAGCTCAGTGAAAGCGCGTCGGATGCGGACAAGGCCGATGCAGATGCAAGATTCCCAATTCCCGAGAAGCCCGCAGAACATGAGTCGGCGCCGGCGGAAGGAGGCGGACACTAATGGATCACCGCGAATCGGCGGAAGTTAGGCTGCATCGGTATGGCCCCGCCGCCGGATTGCTTGGCCTGATTGGCACGGCCGTGTTGATCTTCGGATTGATTTCAAATCAGCAATCCGCTTGGCAGGCTTACCTGTTCGGTTGGGTGGCCTGGGCATCCCTCTCCTTTGGTTGCCTTGGCCTGATGCTTCTCAAGCACTGCTTGAACGCGAAGTGGGGTCTCCCTGTGCTCCGGTTGATGGAAGCGGCGGCAAGCGTGACCAGCTTTATCGTTCTCTTCATCGCCTTTTTGCCCATCCTTTACACTGTTCTAATCGGAACCGACATTCTCTACGCCTGGGCGAAGCCTGAAAACGTGGCGGCGGATCACCTGTTGCAAGGTAAGGCGTGGTACCTGAACCAGATTGGCTTCACCGTCCGGACGATCATTTACTTCCTGATTTGCATGTTTTACGCTTCAAAGATGTCCGCCTCGACACGACGGCAGGATCAAAACGGAAGGGAAGACGAAAGGTGGATGCGAGCAAACTGGGCCTCTCCCGGCTTGGTCGTTTTCGTGCTGGTAATGACCTTTGCATTTACCGACTGGGTAATGAGCCTGGAGCCGCACTGGTCTTCGACGATTTATGGCGCATGGTGGGCAGTCAGCGTTGCGTTAATGGCGCTCGCATTTGTCACCATGATCGCCTGCCTCAATAAAAACCGCGAGCCGTATGCTGGAATCGTAACTCCGAGTTGGACGCGGGACATGGGGAACTTGCTCCTGACCTTCACGATGCTTTGGGGATACACGACCCTGAGCCAGTACCTGATCATCTGGTCGGGCAACATTCCGGAGTTCATCACTTACTTTGTGCGGCGTTCCGAAGGGCGGTGGAATGCAATTGGACTTGCGGTCATGCTGGGCCAATTCTTCATTCCATTTTTCGCCCTCCTCTCGCCGCGGGTGAAGGCCCAACACATGCTTTTGGCGAGATTGTGCGGCTGGATACTTTTCTTCCGCCTGGTCGACATCTATTACGTTGTCGTTCCTGCAATGCGATCGACCCCCGTTCCAAGCCTTTGGGACTTCGTCGCTTTGATTGGACTTGGCGGACTTTGGGTATTCGCGTTCTCCAAGGCGGTCGCCAGGTCGCCACTGATGCCTACTTACGATCCAAGACTCACGGAGGCGGCTCATGCACACTGATGAGAAGCACGATCCACTAACTGATTTAGGTTACGAGCGAAGGGACATCAATCCCGACATCATCTTCCGCGCTACGATGGCGTTCTTCGGATTTGCCTTCTTCAGCTATATCGCGGGGTGGGCGGTTTTACATTACGGATTCCATTATTTCAACGAAACCAAAGGCGTCAATAACCTGACCTCTACCAAGATCCCGCCGGCGCCAAACCCAATTCTCCAGACCAATGTTTCGGCGAAGACCGACATCCGCGACATGAGAAACCATGAAAACGAGGCGTTGGGCACATCTGGTGAATCGGAAACCGTCAAGGGCGCCAATCGGATCAGCATCGAGCAGGCGATAAAGCTCTCTGCTGAGCGTGGGGCCAAGCTTCCGGGCGCGCCGGCTGCCCCCGCGGCTCCGACGGAAGGAGTTCAACCATGAAAGGATTAATTCTCGCCGGACTCGTTGCGATGGCGGTTGTGGCCCCTGCCCAGCAATCGTTCCGAGATTCTTTGGCGCAGATGAAAATCGACCAGAAGCTTGGGGCGCAAGTACCCGCGCAAGCGACGTTCAAGGATGAGTTTGGCAAGACGATTCCGTTTGCCTCACTTCTCGGGAAGCGTCCAATCGTGCTGTTGCCGATGTTTTATCTGTGCCAGGGAGTATGCGGCAAGGAGTCGGACAACCTCCTCAAAACCATCGCGAGCCTGCAAAACGAGCAGGTGGGAAGGGAGTACGACGTTATCTTCTTGAGCATCAATCCCAAGGAAACGCCCGAGTTGGCGATGAACAAGAAAACAAGTGTCCTCAAGGTTATGAAGGGGGACACGAACCAGGAGGGCTATCACTTCTTGACCGGTACGATGCCCGAGATCCGGAAAGTAACGAACGCGGTTGGATTTGGATTCGCCTATGACGAGAAGGATGGCCGTATCAACCACCCGGCAGGTTTGATGATCCTTACGCCATCCGGCCGAGTCTCCCAATACATCCTTGGCGCGGACTATCCCAAACCCATCATGGAGAAGGGAATCGCGCTGGCCAACGAAGACAAGATTGGAAAAGAGGCTGAAGTAGTCTTGCTGGGCTGTGTGATGATCGACCCGGTGACCGGCCGACGAAGCCTAATTATCGAGAATGTCATTCGCTTGATCGCGGGAGCGTTCGCTATTGGACTATTCGCTTGGATCGGTGGAATGACGATCAAAGGACGGCGTGCGGCGCAATCGACGCAAGACGGAGGGACTGCGACCAGAGCTTAGCCTCGGCAACGATTTCTTATGCTCAAACTATTTAATTTTCCGATGGCTCCAGAACAGGCGTCGAGCTTCGCACCCGAGCATGATGCGATTTTCTACACGCTGACGATTCTCACGATTATCTTCACGACGCTGGTCGGAGCGCTGGTCCTGTTCTTTGCCTTCCGGTATCGCGAGGGATCAAAGGTCGACCGTTCTCGACCGATTTACGAGCACCTGCCGCTTGAAATCACTTGGTCGGTTATCCCCACCCTACTTGGTCTGGTTGTCTTTTTCTTTGGAGCAAGGTTGTTCGTCCAAATGCGCACGCCGCCGAAGGATGCAATGGACGTGTACATCGTCGGCAAGCAATGGATGTGGCATGCGCAACACGCCCCAAGCGGCGTACGCGAAAACAACAGCCTGCACGTGCCGATCAATAAGCCGGTGCGCTTGACGATGATCTCCCAGGACGTTATCCATGCCTTCTTCGTGCCGGAATTCCGCATCCAATACATGGTGGTTCCCGGTCGCTACACCACGCAGTGGTTCGAAGCGACGAAACCGGGTGTGTATCACCTGTTCTGCAACATGTACTGCGGCGGCCAGCACTCAGAAATGGGCGGATACGTCTACGCAATGGAGCAGAAAGACTATGCGCGTTGGCTCGCGAATGGCGGAATGGACCTCAAGCCCATGACGATGGAGCAGCGTGGCGCGGCTCTCTACGACCGACTTGCCTGCGGTAACTGCCATGAAGGAAAGGACACCGAACGGGCGCCCAGCCTTCACGGTTTCTTTGGCAAGACCCGAAAGTTTACTAACGGTTCCAGCTTGGTAGCCGACGACGTCTATTTCCGCAAATCGTTGATCGACCCGTATGAGCTAATCAACCAGGGATATCAGAACACGATGTCGGCATACAACGATCTCACGGAAGAGGAGATCATCAATTTGTCGGCGTACGTTAAATCCCTCGGCACCGCCGCCCAGCCCAAGCCCGAATCCCACTCAATCGATGCTCGCAAAGGCGATCCGATGACGGGATCGAATTTTGAAGGGAATCCGAATCTATCGGTCGGCGCTTTAGCCCACGAAGCGCCTCCCACCCCGGGTCCGCGGCGCGGCAACATGAGCGTGGGCGCACTTTCCACTGAAAACGGAGCAAATCGATAATGAGCGCAGTACCTTTGGACCAAACGCATCAAGAGGAGGAGTTGAATTACCTAACCAACGGTAAGTCGATTAAATCCTGGCTCTTGACGGGCGACCACAAGCGGATTGCGATTCTGTATCTAATCTCGACCGGGTTCTTCTTCATGATCGGAGGAATCTTCGCGTCGCTGATCCGCCTCGAACTGACGTCCCCCACTGGCGTTTTGCTCGAGACCGAAACCTATAACCGAATCTTCAGCGCGCACGGCATCGTGATGATCTTCCTCTTCCTGATCCCGTCTATTCCGGCGGTTCTGGGGAACTTCATCCTGCCCATCATGATCGGTGCCCGAGACCTTGCCTTCCCCAGGTTGAACTTGCTGAGCTGGTACGTCTACATGGCCGCTGGCATTTTGATCACTTGGGCGCTCTGCATTGGCGGAGTAGATACGGGTTGGACTTTTTACACTCCACTCAGTACGACCTACTCGCACGGCGCGATTAGCCTGGCGATCCTGGGCGCATTCCTGGCTGGATTCAGCTCCATTTTCACGGGTATTAACTTCATCGCTACGATCCATAAGATGCGTGCACCGGGAATGACCTGGTTCCGCATGCCGCTGTTCGCCTGGGCAATGTATGCGACTTCGGTAGTTATCCTTCTGGGAACGCCAGTCGTTGCGATCACCCTCGCGCTCGTTATGGTGGAGCGTTGGACCGGAATCGGCATTTTCAGTCCGGAACTTGGCGGCGACCCCGTGCTGTTCCAGCACATGTTTTGGTTCTATTCGCACCCGGCGGTGTACATTATGATTCTGCCGGCGTTTGGAGTCATCAGCGAGCTAGTTGCCAACTTCACCAGAAAGCGCATTTTCGGTTACCACTTTGTGGCCTTTTCGACCTTGGCGATCTCAGGACTGGGATTTTTGGTTTGGGGACACCACATGTTCGTTTCCAGCCAGTCGATGTATGAAGGCATCGTCTTCTCCCTGATCTCGTTCTTGGTGGCCGTGCCCTCAGCGATTAAGGTGTTCAACTGGACGGCGACGATCTATAAAGGCAATGTACGGTTGCAGACTCCATTCATATATGCGATCTGCTTTCTGATGCTGTTCACCGTGGGCGGCTTAACGGGCCTGTTCCTGGCATCGATGGGCACCGACGTGCACCTAACCGCGACTTACTTCGTCGTTGCGCACTTCCACTACGTAATGGTGGGTGGCGCGATCACGGGGTTCCTGGGTGGCCTCCACTATTGGTGGCCGAAGATGACTGGTCGAATGTATCCGGAAGGCATTGCGCGGGTCAATGCGATCCTCGTGTTCATCGGATTCACGGCGACTTTTGTGCCGCAGTTTATCGTCGGCTTCCTCGGAATGCCGCGACGATATCACTACTACTATTTCGCCCCCGAATTCCAGCCGTATCACATTGCCTCGTCGATGGGTGCTAGCATCTTGGGAATTGCATTCTTCACCCCGGTTGTGTATTTCGTTTGGTCACTGTTCAAGGGTGAGAAAGCTTCCGCCAATCCATGGGGCGCGCACGGGCTGGAGTGGGAAACAACTTCACCGCCGGATTCACATAACTTCCACCATGTGCCAGTGGTTACTGACGAAGTTTATGACTTCCCAGGTGTCGAATATGCGCATCCTAGCCATGGACACAAAAAGAAGAAGAAGACCGCCGAGCCGGTCAGCAAGGAGCATAACTAGCGATGTCATCCGCTCACGCTGAGGTCGAGAACTTTCCGGTTCACGTCCATACTCAGTTCGAGGATATCGAGCAGCAGAACGAGTCCTACATCGTTGGGATGTGGACGTTCATGGTCACCGAAGTTATGTTCTTCGGCGCCCTGTTCTTGGTCTACATCCTCTACCGCTGGAACTATCAGCCCGACTTTTACCGGGCGCATGAAGCTCTGGACTGGCGACTCGGCGCGACCAACACCACCCTTCTTCTTCTGAGCTCCTTCACCATGGTGATGGGCGTCCACTTTGCTCAATTGAGGAAGCGAAAGCAGGTCGTCATGAACCTGATTGCTACGTGCGTGTTAGCCACCGGCTTCCTATTGATCAAATTCGTACTGGAGTGGCCGATCAAGTTCGAACACCACCTTGTCCCCGGCACTTCGTTTGGTATCCATCCGGAACAACTGAATGGCGCAAGCCCAAGAGCGGCCGAACTGTTCTTTAGTCTGTATTTCCTGATGACAGGCCTTCACGCCATCCACATCATCGTGGGAATCATCATCATTGGCGCCTTGGCGTTGATGTGGCAGAAGAACAAAAAGTCGGTTACCGAGGATTACATCCCAACTGAATTAGTGGGCCTCTATTGGCACTTCGTCGACCTCGTGTGGATCTTCCTGTTCCCGCTGTTTTATCTCATCCCGCAATAAGACTATGGCAAGCTCTGGACATTCAAACGGTATCCACATTTTCCCCAAGATGATGTACGTCAAGACGCTCGTCGCCTTGCTCGTACTCATGTTTCTGACCGTGGCAGTTGCGCAGGTCAATTTGTCTCACATCGTTGCCCGCTGGGGCTGGGATCCGGGCGTGGGAACGGTTCTCAATAACATCATCGCGATGACGATCGCTGTCGTGAAGGGACTGCTGGTCATTCAATTCTTCATGCATGTTAAGTTTGGTTCCGACCTCGTGAAACTCTGGGCGATGACCGGTTTCATTTGGGTAACGCTGATGCTGTTTATCCTAATGGACTATGGAACCCGAAAGTACGAGCCGGCTCCGGCATTCGATGCGGATAAGGGCAGCGCGCTCTACCGAGAGATTACGCGCACAGGCGAAAACCCGCCGCCGGACAACTATCCAATCGTCCGACCGCGCTAATCGGTTGCTTGGGTGGAGCCCGTAAGGCTCCTCAGTTCGGACTCCGCCCAGGCGACGATTTCCTCCGCTTCCGCGTCTTTTCCGAATCTCCTTGGCTGGCCGTATTTCGCCCAAATGAAATGCCAGGACGGTCGGGGGATCAGTTTTCCGTACGGCATCACTTTGTTGGTGCCCGTCAGTCCGCAACACACAACCTGGCACTCCGCCATCCGCGCCATCAAGGCAATTCCAGGCTTGAGTTCCTGCAGTTCTCCGGTCTCACTTAGTTGACCCTCGGGAAAGACGCACACCACTTCCCCCAGGCGGAGCAACTGAACCGCGCGCTTGATGGCCGCTCGATCCGGCTCTCCACGCTTAACGGGAAATGCCCCATAGGCCCTCATGAGCGGACCCAGAACGGGGATGTTGAACAGCTCACTCTTGGCCATGAAGTGCATGGGCCGACGGCAAGTCAGTTGAACAACGATCGGGTCGATATCGGCGAGGTGATTGGCGAGCAGGAGTACGCCCCCGCTTTCCGGCACCCGGTCATGGTTCCTTTGCCGGAGCGGTCCGAGAAGCAGAAACATCAGCCAGCAAAAGAGCCTGGAAAGCGGCAACAGCACCCACCGGTGAAATGCGGAATGGGGACGGATGGGCTCAGGAGAGGAGTCGTTGGAGGGATTCGACATAGGCGAGGTGTTCTTCCTTCAAAACTCGGGCGGCCAGCGATTGGGGAGTGTCGTCAGGCAATACTGAACAGCGTCTTTGCACGAGGACTCGACCTTCATCATATCGTTCATCGACGAGGTGGACACTCGCGCCAGACTCGGAATCGCCCGATGCCAAAACCGCTTCGTGGACATGGCGTCCATACATTCCTTTGCCGCCGAATTTGGGCAGAAGGGCGGGATGGATGTTCAGAACCCGACCGGGGAATTTGCGCAAGACTTCAACCGGTAAGAGGCGAAGATAGCCAGCCAGGCAAACCACGGTGACGTCCTGCAGAGCCTCGATCAAGTGCTGCGGATAATCGGGATTAGCGGGTTCGATGGTCACGACTTGAATTCCCTTTGCGCGCGCCGCCGAGATCGCCTCCGACTCCAAGTTTGGAGCAATGACCACATCGACTGCGGCGGGAATTTGGCCGGATTGGCACGCATCGATAATCGCCGCCATGTTCGAGCCCCGGCCGCGAGGCCCAATTAGAATTCCGATGCGTTCGTTGGACACCTAATGAGTTATATCGGATGCCAATGGCAAAGGTGGTGGAAGTCGTAAAAGAATACGACCTCCGACCGGGCATACCAGTCGGAGGTCGATAAGGAGTTAGCTGCGACCGAGCAGCTTATCGAGGCCGGGAACGGTGGAGTTGTCCGGCATTGTAGTTGGCTTCGGCCCGCGCGGAACCAATTGGTCCAGGCAAGCCAAGTTGTAGCTTACGACGGCATGGTTGGTGGCCGATTGAACAAGATACTCCGGAATGGCCATTTCATACCGGTCGTGCTGGGTGTGATGTACGAAGTTGTAGTCGCTTCGACCTGTCTCGATGGTGAAGTATCCCGGCACGCCGACGGCATTGAATGATGCGTGGTCGCTGCCTCCACCGCGCGGCATCGCGGCCGCGACGTTGAACTTCTCGGGGAGGTCCGGGAATGCCGAGTTCATGATCGAGAAGGCTCGCTCGAAGATTTCGCGCTGGGATTCCAGGCCCACGTAACCGCCTTGATAGTTAGTTCCGCCATCGTCCACCAACACCGCGGAGATCTTGTCCATCTCGTTCATGTGGAGGGCGACATATCCTCTGGAGCCGAAAAGACCCTGCTCTTCACCCGACCAAAGAATAAATCGAATGGTGCGCTTGGGTCTGGCTTCAACCTTGTTCAGGATTCTCGCGGCTTCAAGCGTCACGCTCGAGCCAGTACCGTTGTCCAAAGCGCCTTGGCCGTTGGGTCCATCCCACGAGTCGAAGTGGCCGCTCACAATCACGACTTCATCCGGCTTTTCCGTTCCCTTGATCTCGGCAACCACGTTGTACTGAGGTCGCGGGCCCTTTACGAACTTCTGGTCGAGATTGAATTCGAGCTCCACTTCTTTGCCGGCATCCATGTTGGCGGCGATCTTGTCCATGTCGGACTTGCGAATAAGAACTCGTCGCGCGGTAGGTAGGTCATCTGGGTCGATTCGCCAGTTACCAGAGGTGATGACCAGTTCGTTGCGACTTCCCGTCACGCGGCCGGCAATTCCGGAATCGTCGATCTGCTTCTCCAGGTCCAGGCGTGCCTTTAGCTCGGCGCTGACTTCACCATTTTGATTTCGGGGCATCTGCGGAGGATTCCCAGTGGTGTAAACCAACCACGCGCCCTTCAGCTTGCTCTTAACGGCGTTGAACTCTTCAACGGTGGTCGGAGCCTTTACCGCTTTGGCCTTGAGAGCTCCCCGAGTTCCTGGTGTCCAAGACGGGGTTGTGAATTCGAAGTCGATCTGCTCTGGAGAGGTCATTCGTCCGAATGATTTCTTGCCGCGATCGAATCCAACCGGAAACTCGCCCCACTGTTCGAGGTGGACATTCGTACAACCGTACTTCTTGAACTGGTCCATGGCCCACTTCTGGGCTCGCTCCAGGTTGGTGGAGCTGGTCAATCTAGGACCGAATTTTGAAGTCAGGTCCTTCAGAATGTTCATCACATGACTGTGATTTTTGCCTTCATCGACGATCTTGGCGATGGTGCCAGTGTCGCCTTGGCCATAGGCCATGACCCCGAAGAGCGCCATCCCCAACGCAAACCATAATTTCTTCATAATTGATTCATTCTAAGCTAAATTGGGTCATGAGAACACCGCAACCGAAGCTCTTTTTGTCCGTATTTTCGAATATGCGTGTCGCGATTCCTATTGGGCTCCTCCTATTTGCCCTGGCTGGGTGCAGGATGAATTTGGAAAAGCAGGTGGTGGGGACCTGGAAAGTCGACACGGTAAAAACTGTTTTGTCCGGCGAGAAATTGAAGTCGGATGCCGATCGCAAGGTGGCAATGGAGCTCATGGAGACAATCGAACTGAACATCAAAGAAGATAAGACCTTCGAAATGAAAGTCATCTTCCCAGTCCACGGTACGTGGTCGGTCCAGAACGATCATTTGATCCTTACTCCAGTACTGAGCAAGGGGGAATCCTTCAGCTTCGCGGGGAAGGACACCATGGATTTCAGCGTCGGCTCTGAGGGCAAAGAGATGAGCGCGCAAATCCAAAACAAGGACATGGGCGGCACGCTGGTAATGACAAAAGCCGCATCGTAGCGGCAGGAATTCAACACCCGAAAAGCGAATGGCAAAACCATGCCGTTCCCATTTGTTGCCGTATTGACGCCGGATCAAGACCCGTCCTACTTTGGAAACGATGTGGGCGTTCGAATCGAGCGCCAATCCGACGGCACCTACAACGAGACCTACTTAGCCAAGGACAAGAAGGGCAAAATGCGAGTCATTTTGACTTCACCATCCTCGAAGAAGTTGGCCCTCCCACGAACGGCAAGAACTTCTCCAGCCTTACAATCAGGCGCGGACGGTCTCTTCGACGCGCCTCCCTCTTTCAGCTTTACGGAAGCCAAAGTAATGCCGGGCCGTGGCGGCAGCGAGATCCAGCTGACGGCAAAATCGGAAGGATCTACCATCGTGAAGAGGATCGCGGTTCCAAGCGATGGCAACCTCATAAAAGTCGAAGTCCAATGCGACTTTGTCGGGCGATCTCCAATGATCCGCTATCTTTTGGATAGCTATGCATTTGCTCCCGACGGCAAGGGAATGCGCAGCTACGGTAAGCCGGATGCAACTTACGCGCCCGCAATCCGACCTTCTAAAGGCGGGGTTATTGGTGACCACTTCTTCCGCTCCCCGGTCGCCAACGTGCAGAAGGGAGAACTGTCGGCATCAGTGATGCCAGATCTAGATGTTCTTGAGAGCAATCGGTATATCCCCACGATTCTTGATTTGGATGCGAAGAATGGTGTGGTCGACGCGCCACTGATCTCCTACGGCTTTGCGGACTACCGATTGGTCGGGCATGTCTACTTCGAGAACGACAGCTCGATGACCCAGCTGGCTCCGCCCCAACTTCTGTTTGCACACGAGATCTTGCTGGACGCCCAATCACCGTCGAAGGCTGGATATCAGCGCGCCGCCGAACACCAATGGCAACGGTACGGTTCGAAGTACATCGGCAAGATTCTTCCCCAAGCGATGCCGTTTGCCGAGTATGCGAAAGTCTGTTTCCCGGCAGCGCTGAATGAGAAGGAAACCGGCGGTTGGTTCGAGGCGAACATCGACGGTCAGACTTGCGGTGGCATGCCGAGCGGCTGGGGTCGCGCGGAAGGTTGGGTGAGTTGGCAGCCCTGGTTTAACCAGCTCAGATCCGCTTGGGGAATGCATTGGTGGGGGAAGCGGCTGGGAAATGCAGGCTGGATTGAAAAATCTGGGCAAATGCTCAACTTGGCTCTTGCCGCACCCATGGATCGCGGGGCCGTACCCACTACGTATCAGGCTAAGCAAAAGAGTTGGAAGGGGAGCCTCATTTCGCCCGATCCCAAGTGCTACTACGACCTCACCAACATGGCTTGGAAAGGAATCTGGCTTCTACGTTGGTTGGAGTTCGACGACTGCCCGCGCCGAGATGAAATCTTGGCGCAATGCCGGTCGATGGCGAAGCTGATGCTTTCAAAGCAGAATGCCGATGGGTCTTTCCCTACCTGGTTAGATCGGAATCTCAATGTGATTCCGATTCTCGATCGCAGCGCACAAGGCGCTCTCCCAACCTGGTTTTTGGCGGAGTTGGGACTGGTTGAAGATAAGCAGATTCAGATAGACGTGGCTGACCTCTTGGAGCGGCAAAGTAAAGGCACACTGGCGGATGCCAAAAAAGCTAACGAGGAGCTAATGGCGCGCTCGAGGGCCCAGGGTGAGTGGGCGGAGAAGCTAAGCCGAGCCGCGGACTTCCTGGCGGACGAAGTCGTGGACGGGCAATATTGGTACGACTTCGAAACGTTCTTCTCCTGCTCCCCCAAGCAATGCTTCCAGCGAGATGGGCAATTCAATCATGAGAAGATGAGGGATCCCCATACCCTGCAGGCTCCCCAGAACACGTTGAGCATGCACTGGGCGGCGGAAGCGTTGGAAAAGACGAAGGAGTTCGTTTCCAGCCTGGGCGTCATTGTGGTGGAGGTGAGCAAAACCGGCAGCAAACCCGACCAGAAGTTAATGAGTCCGGCAAAGCTCGAGAAGTGGCACGATTCCTCGCTGAGAGCCTTGGACACGTTGACGCTGTACCAAAACGTGTGGCCAATCTCCTATCGAAAAGCAGCCTATACGTATGGCGGCTTCGGCGTGCAGAATTCAGACGGTGAATACAACGACGCGCGGCAGGCACAATTTGGAGACACCCTTTGCGACTTCGGTGCCAAGTTGGGACGCCGGGATTACTTCGAGCGAGGCGTCGCCGCTATTCGGGCCTCATTGACCTTGATCAATCATCCCCTGCATGTGGAGTTGGGAATATATCCCAACCCCAATTATCCGCTTGGGTTGCAACCTGAGAACACCGGCCATGGCGGAACGGACCAGCAAAATGGGCGGACGGGGCCAGATTGGGGAGAACTCTCCGGCCTCGCCAGCATTGCCTGGATTCTCGACAAATACGGTTCGGAGTACCAGGTGGATGGCAAGACCATCATCGTGGATGGCGGGTTTGTTAAACCCACAACTCCCACCGGGGAAGTGAACCCCAAGTGGGATATGACCAATTGGCGCATGCCCGGCTGGACGTTTGAGGGGAATATTGTCCACTGGCCGATGCGCAATCCGCGGAACTTCAACTGGAATAACAGCAATCTACCGTTCATCGGGACATGCGAAGACGGTAAGGGGAGTTACGATGATGAGTTCACAGGCACTGTCACAAGTCCTCCGTTCAGGGTGAACGGCAATTCGATCCGGCTCAACGTCGGGGGTGGAAATGGACCTGGAGTCTATGTCGAGTTAATCGATGCCAACGGAAAACAATTGGCGGTGGCGCGAGGCGACAATTCCGAGACCATGTCGGAGGTTACTTGGGACGTCTCCGCCCACCAGAATGAGCCCTTACGGATTCGGATTGTGGACTCCGAGAAGGGCGGATGGGGTCACGTCAACGTCGGCAATATCCGGGTCGGTTCATAGCCTTCCGAAAATACTGTTTCCGGAGAGGATCAGGAACATTCCCAACACGGACAAGGCAGTAACGATCCCGCAGAGGATAATTCCGCCGATAGCTTGCGGATGGCCAAGCTGCTTGGCTTTGATGGCGTAGAAGAGGCCAACTGGTCCAAGGATGATGCCGAAGCAGAAGAGGCCGATGATGCCGTAAGTCCAGGCATTCTTCATTTCCGTCGCCCCGTCCTGTACGTACTGGTTGCCAAAGGACTGGGCCCGTGGATACTGGGCTGAAAATGCAAGTCCGGTCAGCATCGATGCGGCAAACCGGGCTCCCCCAAGCTCTTCCTGAACCATCGTCGTCGGCAAAACTCGGCCCTCGGCAATCCATTGATTCAGGGTCGGTATATCCGCCGGACCGAATAGCTCGCCGTTAGCGCCGATGACGAAGTACCGCATTAATTTGAAAATACCATGCCACGGGTAACCTGCACCAGCCAGGGAAGGAACATGAAGCGGCGCACCAAGATCGTCTGCACTTTGGGACCGGCGGTCGACAGCAGAGAGAAGATTCAGGAACTCATGCTGACGGGCATGAATATCGCTCGCCTGAACTGTAGCCACGGTGATTGGGAGACCAAGAAGCGCTGGATCGAATGGATTCGGGAAATGAGCTCCGACGTGGCGCCGGTTGCGATTCTTGCAGATCTCCAGGGGCCCAAGTTTCGCATTGGCATCTTGCCCGAAGACGGGCTGCACCTTGCCTTAGGGCAAACCATAACGGTTGGACCCGAAGCCGGCGCAACTATTCCCATCACTCAATCCGAAATCGTGGCCGCTTTCAAACCTGGTTCCCGGGCGTTGCTTGGCGATGGAAACGTGGAACTCAAGATTGGCGCGCCATACGGCAAGAACTTCCGGGCGCGCGTGATGAGCGCGGGATTGGTGAAGAGTCGGCAAGGGATCACGCTGGTGAACCGTATTTTCGATACCCCGGCGATGACGGATAAGGACCGGGAGGACATTGGCCAAGCCTGCGCCGCCGGTGTGGACTATATCGCCCTAAGCTACGTGAAGTGTGCCGAGGACGTCTTGGAATTGCGCCGTGAAGTCGATCGGATCGATCCCAGCATTGGCCTTTGCGCGAAGATCGAAACGCGCGAAGCCATTAGGGAACTGGACGGCATTTTGGAGGCGGTCGACCTGGTGATGGTGGCCAGAGGCGACTTGGGGTTGCAAATGGACATGGAGGACGTGCCCATCATGCAGAAGCGCATTATCGCCAAATGCACCTGGGCAGGCAAGCCGGTTATCACCGCAACCCAAATGCTCGAAAGCATGATCTCCAATCCGCGGCCGACTCGGGCCGAAGCCACGGATGTTGCCAATGCGGTTATCGATGGGACGGATGCCGTGATGTTGAGCGGGGAAACCGCCAGCGGCGAGTTTCCCGTAGAGTGCGTCCGGACGATGGTGAGAATCGCCGAACGGGCGGAAACCCTCTTTGATCGAAGTCGGATCGAGGCTCATTTCCGCGAGCAAGCGCTTTCGCAGATCGACCATCAGGAAGCGATCGCCCACTCAGTGGCCCAACTTGCGAGCCTGCTGAAGCCGGCGGCGGTGATCTCCACCACGGTTAGCGGAAATACTGCCCGATTGGTCAGCAAGTACCGTCCCAAGGCGCCTTTGCTCTGCGCGACGTACGACGAGAGAACTCAGGCGAGGCTCGCGGCGTGCTGGGGCGCGGAAGCGATTCGGCTTCCCACTCCACGCTCGACGGAAGACGGAATTCGCAATGCGGTGGCGGCTTTTGTGAAACAGAAACGTCTGAAGAATGGAGACTTGGTCTTAATCACGGCTGGCGTTCCCTTTGGAGAAGGGAACACGAACCTCATTTTGACTCAGGTGGTTGATTTATGAAGCTAGGATGGCAAATTGCGGTGGTGGCGGTCGCGGTCGGTACCGGATTATTTTTGAGTCGCAAACCGTGGCAGGTTTATCGGCAGCAAAAGTTGAATGTGCAACAGGCGCAGGCGGAAATGGCGGAAGCGGAGCGGGAGCGAGAGCGTCTTACCAAGGAGAAGATGAAGTACGAGACTTCTCTCGGTAAGGAAGAGATTCTGCGCAACAAAGGTTTGGTCAAAAAGGGCGAGGTTCCCATCGATCGTTAATGGTTTGCCTTATTGCGGCGTTGGTGATGCAGCAATCCCTGCCGGACACTTCCCTCCGGCTCAACGTGGGCGATTCTTGGACCCAGGAGACGACCTATCAGTTCACCCTCGACGACTTGACTTATTCAAACCTGGACACGACGAAGTTTAAGGTCGTGAAGGAAGGGGGCAAGTCGGTACTCGTCGCGGAATGGAAGCTGAATCACTGCCGGATCGGAGATGAGATCATTAAGGCTCCCCTTAGGATCGAACCTGTGGTACGTAAAGTGACTCTCGACGGTGAGGACCTGAATGTCATCACAGGCAGCGACGTCACCCAGCACCGCATCGAACGAGCGATTCGCATCGAGCGAAAGGGTGCGTTGCAGGAACCGGAGTTCTTTCCCGTTCCACCTTACGTGCGCCTGGTCGGCATCAAGCAGGTTGTGGAATTGGAGCCAAGGAAGCTACCAGAGAAGATGTTTGCCGTCTCAGTCCAAGAGATGGGTGGAGACAAGCCGATGAAGGGCATTGGCTATTACCAGTTGGACCCGGTGAGCGGAATATTGAAGTCTGGCCATTGGACGATCGTCAATTGCCCCGTGCCTGGAGGGGACGATTTGGTTGAGATGCAGATCACGGTCGAGGCGAAGAATCTGAAGCTGGCTCCTCGCAAGTCCTAAGCGCAAGTTCGGCAGGAATCTTCAAAGCTCTTCGCGAATTCAAACCGCATGATCGCTCAGGCGCACTCCGCCACCTTGCTGGGCATCGAGGCGCTTCCGATCGTAGTCGAGGTCGACTTTAAGGAGATGGCTGAGGGCGCCCAGCCTTTCCTGTTGGTGGGTTTGCCCGACAGCGCGGTGAAGGAGAGCCAGGTACGGGTCCGCTCCGCAATCGTCAACTCCGAAATGCGGATGCCCTACAAGAAGATTATCTGCAACCTCGCCCCCGGAGATATCCGCAAGGAGGGACCGTTCCTCGATTTGCCGATTGCCGTGGCCATATTGGCTATGGATGACCAGATCAACGCTACCGAACTGGAGTCAACGCTGATCATCGGGGAACTGGGGTTGGATGGCGCCTTGCGGCCGGTAGATGGAGCGGTGAGCGTGGCTTTGATGGCTCATGAGAAAGGCTTCAAGCGACTCATTCTGCCCATTCAAAACGCCGCCGAAGCGGCAATTGCGCCTGATGTTCAGGTGTACGGTGTGCGAAGTCTGCGAGAGTGCGCGGAACTGCTTAATGGAGCGCCCGGGTATGCCCCGCAAAACTTTGCTGAAGCGGAGTCTGCGCGTGCGCCGGAATACGAGGTGGACTACTCCGACGTCAAGGGGCAGCGTCATGCCATTCGGGCGTTGGAGATTGCCGCGGCGGGAGGGCATAACGTATTGATGACCGGTCCGCCGGGTTCAGGGAAAACGATGTTGGCGCGTCGACTGCCCACAATCCTTCCGCCTTTGAGTCTGTCCGAATCGATCGAGGTCACCCGCATCTACAGTGCCTCCGGACAGAAGGGGGGCCGGCAGGGCTTGATTTGGGAGCGGCCCTTTCGATCTCCGCACCATTCGGCAAGCCACCCCGCAATCGTAGGCGGGGGCAAGAACCCCAAGCCGGGCGAGATCAGCATGGGCCACCATGGCGTGCTCTTCATGGATGAGATGCCGGAATTCGACCGCCAGGTGTTAGAGGCATTGCGGCAACCCTTGGAGGATGGAGTGGTTACGGTAAGCCGGGTGCAAAACACCATCACCTTTCCCGCCGAGTGCATTCTGGTTGGGGCGATGAACCCGTGTCCTTGCGGGTTCAAAGGGCTGCCGGAGCAGAAATGCGTTTCCTCCCCCACGGTATGCGGGAGGTACGTGTCGAAGATCAGCGGCCCCTTGCTGGACCGAATCGATCTGCATCTCGAGGTGCCTCGGCTGAAGGCGGACGAGCTGCTCTCCATGCAGACCGGAGAGTGCTCGGAAGCCATTCGAGAACGGGTACTTAAAGCACGCGGCCTGCAATCAGCCCGGCTTGGCGGTCACCGGGTCAATGGCAAAATGTCGCCACGCGAGATCCGCGAAACGATCCCCCTCAACGCAGAATGCGAGTCCTTCATGCGGGTGGTCATGGCGCGAATGAACATCTCTGGACGAGTATTCGACCGCATATTGAAGGTCTCGCGAACCATCGCCGATCTGGCAAACAGTCCAACCGTGGAAAAGAATCACCTAAGCGAGGCGGTGCAGTATCGCGACCGAACCGAGACTTGACCTCACAGGCGGTAACCTGGACTCAATGAGCACGCGCATCGACGGCGCTGATTTGCAGCGGTTAATCGAACTCCGCCACGACCTCCACGAGCACCCGGAACTCGGCTACAACGAAGTCCGAACGAGCGAAGTGGTTCAGCGCGAACTCACTCGCCTTGGAATTCAATTCAGGGCCGGCCTGGCGGGCGGCACCGGGGTTCTGGGCTACATCCCAGCGACGGTTCCCAACGCCCAAACCGTGGCGTTGCGGGCGGATATGGACGCGCTCCCCATCCAAGAAAACACCGGCAAGCTGTACGCCAGCCAAACCGCCAATGTGATGCACGCCTGCGGCCACGATGGGCACACCACCAACTTGCTGGGCGCGGCGACCGTTTTGAGCCAAACGACTGAGCGGCCCCACAACATCTTGCTGCTATTCCAACCGGCCGAAGAGGGTGGCGCGGGTGGAAAGCGGATGTGCGAAGATGGCGTGCTGGACGGCGCAGTGCTTGGCGGACCCGCGGATCGCATCTTCGGGCTGCACGGCAACCCCCATCTTCCGGTTGGACAATTGGGCACCTGCGTGGGTCCGATGATGGCGGCGGCCGATTCCTTTCACGCGAAGGTGACCGGTAAGGGCGGCCACGCCGCGATGCCCCACATGGGGATCGATCCCATCGTCGTCAGCAGCCACATCGTTACCGCTTGGCAAACAATTGCTTCCCGCAATGTCGACCCGCTCGATTCGGTGGTGGTGACCTGCGGCGAATTCCATGCCGGCGTTGCCCACAACGTGATTCCGGACTCAGTGACGTTGTCCGGCACCGTGAGAACTCTGCGGAAGGAAACTCGCGAGTTGGCCCTGCGACGCTTGGTGGAGATAGCAAACGGTATCGCCGCCACTTTTGGAGCCACGTTTCAAATCGATTGGATGACCGGCTATCCGGTGACGTCGAATGACGCCGACGCAGTGTCCAGATTCCGCGCGGCGACGGCGGATTACTCCGGCTATGTCGACCCTGAATCGATCACTCCGGTCATGGGGGGCGAAGATTTCAGCTTCTATGGAGAGAAAACCAAAGCTTGCTTCTTCTGGCTTGGGCTCAACTCCAACCCCGAGGTGAGATATGCGAACCTCCACGCTCCGGAGTTCGACTTCAACGACGCCGCACTGCCGTATGGCATTGAAGCGATGTGCCGGTTGGCATTGAATTCATAATTCCAGAGCATTTTGTGAGCAACCGCTACGGCGACCCCTCTTGTCCCACATGGTTCTACTCGCACCGGTGGAAATGCAAAGTTTAATTCAATGGAAACCTCAGGGTCACCTTTGCACACTCAAAGTCTCCAGCAAGATTATTCTTGTCGACTATGTAGCTTCCTAAAAGTTTGCCTGAGATTGCGTCATAAAAGCGTGCCTCTGTATCAGCCCCCATCGACCAGGAAGTGAAGACCTCCTGGGTCTTAGCCGGTGGAACGGGGCATAAGCCATTTTTGGGACCAGTCCGTGCAAGTTCGACTCTGACATTGCGGTTTGTGGAGTTTCTCAAATAGACACGAGGATGGCAATCGTGTTGGCATCCCAATGTCAGGAAGGTAAATACTATTGTCAATCCCGCGCAATTGCGTACCATCCAGCTTTGTTGCCTCAGGGTGCGCAGTTGGCTCGCTCCCACAATCCTCAGGTTACAACCAGGAGGCTTAATTTGCAACTTGTATCCGGGTCCCATATCACCATCGGGGAAACACCGTGTGTCCGACTGGTGTCCGACTGGTATCCGACTGGTGTCCGAGTGTTTTAACCCTCGCATCCCGGTGGTTTCCTCCGTGCAATCCTCAGGAACTCTGGCAGTTGCGCCGGATTCCTAGCTCCGCTCGAGTTTCCTGCATTGAAGCGGCGGGAACTCTTGCGCTGAATTCTTAGATTCCCAACATTCGGGATAAGCGTATATCATTCGGTTATGCGTTGCTTCGTTGCGTTTGTGTTGGTGGTCGGTTGCCTGCTACCGGGCCGCGTATTGGCGGATATCGACCGATCGAATTTCTCGGGGGCAACGTTCGTACCGCCCAAGCGTTGGGCAATCGTGATCGGCGCTCAGGAGTACCAATCCCTTGGGCGACTCCGTTGCACGGTCAGGGATGCGAACAGCTTCGCCAAGTTATTGGTCGATCAGCTGAAATTCAAACCGGACGCCATTAAGCTCATCACGGACGCCAAAGACTCCCCGCTTAAGCCGAAGGCCGCAACCATTCAGGCGGCGATTCAAGAAACGTTAGACGACAAGCGATTGGATCGTGGCGACCTGTTTATCTTCTACTTCGCGGGGCACGGAATCGGCACTCCCAACGGCGATTTCCTCTTGCCTACGGATGCGACGAAAGAAAACGCGGAGGAGGTCGGACTGCAAGCCAAGGATATCGTTGCTGATTTCGTGGAAGCCGGCCTGAAAAACGTGTTGATCATCGCCGACGCTTGCCGCGCGGGGGAAAAGAATCAGTTCGGGGATGAGTTGCGCAGACTGGGTAAGGAAGCGAATATCGCCGTCTTTCTCGGTTGCGAACCTGGCAAACGTTCTTACGAATATCCGAATCTTGGCCACGGCGCATTTACCCAGGCGTTGTTGAAAGCGTTCGATAAGCCTGAGTTGCTTAGTCCGGGCTCCGGCGCCTTGTGGGCCTCGAAGCTTGGGGCGGATGTTCAAACGCAGGTCAAGGAGTATACGGCGCGCGACTATCCGACGTCGCCCCAGATTCCGTACATAGAGACTGAGCGCAAGCTAGACGTCCTCCTCGGGGTCTTTCCAGAAGATGCTGGCAGCCACCTAACCAAGTTCATTAAAGATGCCAACGACCTCGATCCCGAGCGGTTCAAAATTTCGCTACTGGGATACGCCAGCCAACTGTACATTCAAGACCGGCTCAAAGAGGCGATTGAAGCCTACAAAACGTGTGAAAGCACGTTCCATCTTGATGCCCAAGATAAGTTCTTGCTTGCGATTTGCTGTGACCAGGCGGGGAGAACGGGGGAGAGTCAGATTTACTTCAAGCAGCTCGAACGCGATTCGAATAATCCGTTTTTTCGAGAATTGGCCCGGATGCTAAATCCCTCCCGGGATATTCCCCCCGCAACCCGAGTCCAAGCGGCAAGGGAGCTTTGGAAAATTGATCAAAGCAACACCACTGCGATGTACGTGTACGGTGCTGTTCAAATGTATGGCTCGCCGGAGGACCTTGTAGAGGTGTTGCAGCCCATATTGGCGAACCCCAACTTAGAACCGCGGATACAGAAATTCTTGGAAGGTGTCCGGGATGCCGCCCGTAATCAATGGGCTCAGGTCATTTCTGAAATGGAAGAGTGCTTGAAAATTCCGGGGCAATTCCCGGATGACGCTTCTGTGATCGTAACCATCCTGGCGGCGAAAATTCGGCTGGGGCTCACAGAGGACCTCGGAGAATTCATCCAGTCCCACGCACATGCCGCGCCAGACAAGGAAGGCGAATGGCTGCTTTTGCTAGCCGACCTGCGGTTGGAGCAGGGTCGGCGAGATGAAGCCATGCAGATTATCAAAAGGGCGCTAACCAAGCGTCTGGAGCCTGCGCAACTGCTGGAATGCATTAAGTTGTCCGGACTTCGATACCAGGAGATTGCGGAGCCCGTGATCAAGCAGGCCGCAAATTATCCCGACAGTTGGAAAGCTGAACTCGCCGCGTACTGGATGAAACAGCTTGGAAAACCGGATTCTGGCGATGGGTTGCAAAAGCTGATCGACTCCAACTTTCTTAACGATGATCCCTTTATTGTTCTGTTCGAGGCATACAAAATCCTCGATTCGCAGTTGGGTGAGCTGTCGGACAAGGGTCGAATCGACCCCATGCAGTATCTGGTTCTTATCGGGGGTTATGCCTCCTTCATGTTTCACAGTGTGGATAAGTTCGGTTACGATTTCGAGCCTTGGCTATTGCTGGTCAAGTTTGCATTGCTCAGCGAAAAATATGAGCAGTTGAAACAAGTAATGGATTTACACCTCGGCCCATTTTTGGAAGATGGGACTTTGAGCATTTACCTTCGGGCGCAATACTTTTTTGCCGCGATTAACATGGGCGATGTAGTCCGAGCAGAGAAGATTTGGCGGATGAAGGGCTTCCATCCCACCGATATGGTCGATGGTGGCTGGGTTGTGGCGATGGAAGCGGCTACTCGTGGAGAAAGCGTAGATCGCAAGCTACTCCCTTCGAAACTCCCAACCGAGGGTTATGTTGGCGCGGCCAAGGCATTTCTTGCTTATCTCGATGTGTGCGACAAGAAGGCGGTGGACTTAGCCGCCCTCCTTAAACAATTTCCAACCGATCAGAGCGCGGCCCAGTGGATAGCACTCGCCTATGCCAAACAGGGCAACTGGAATAAGGCATTGCCTTTAATGAAAAGCTTCTACACCCAACGATTTATTACGCTCACTTTTCTTCAGGCCAAAGTCGCCCAAGTCTATTTCGACGAATTGATCGCCTCGAAGAAGTTCGACCTGGCGAACGAGGTGGCCTTCAATATGATGATCTCCGCCTTTGGCAACCCGCTCTATAAGAAGATTCACTTCGGACCCACAGTTGGCGTGGTGAATTTTGCCGGAAAGACCGATTTTGACGCCGCTCAATTCGAAATCCCATCCTATATGCAGAAGGGCAATATGAGCCTTGCCATCGACCGGCAGGGAGTCGTTTCCGGCAGCCTCAAGATCGATGAGGACGTATACAAAATCGCGGGGAATGTCGACGGTTATGGCAACGTGAAGGCAACATTGGTCAGTCCGACTAAAACTTGGAATATGACGGGCAAGGTCCCCCCGCCCAGGCTTTACAAGACGCTGCCCCAATTCAAACCGTCGGGCCAAGCATTTTTATTGCTCGACGCCGACGGCCAATCCCAGTATCTGATCCTGAAACCGAAGGTTTAGACGGCAGGCTACTTCGCGGGAACCGGTGCGACCGTTATTCCCGCGATCCTGCCATCTTTCACTTGCACCCCGAGCAGCAAGTTGGGAAAGAACTTCCAGGTCTCGATCCCAGTGACTCCGCTCACCTTCTTTTCAACCGCTTTGGACAGATCCAGAATGTTGTTGAACGCAGCTTCCGTCATTCCGACGATGATGCGATAGGAGACGTTGACGCTTTCGTCGCTCGGCTTGAGGTCGATGTAAGCCCCGATCGCTTGCGACGTCACCCGGACGACTTGGCCCCGTTCGGTCAAGATGCCGAGTTCGCCGTTATTCCAAATCCAGTACTGAACGTCTGGATACTGCTCGGCAATGGTGATCTTTTGGGTAGGAGCCCCAAACCCATCCACGTAGTCCGAAGTATCGAGCAGGATGGGAGCCTCCTTGCCCTGGAAGTGGATGCTGACCGCATTGCAGAGGTAGGTCGGCTTCGGCTTGGTTTCCTTGGCCTGAACTCCTGCCTTGGTACAACCTTTGGTGTAGTTGTCCTTGACGATTTGGTAGTACGGATTGGAGGTGGGGGAGTCGTTTAGCCACTGGACCATCACGTCCAACACCAGGAGTTCGTCATCTTTGGAGCGATTCGGAACATTGAACCGGCCGAGGTTCTGGGCGAGGTAGTTGCTGAAGCTCCGGGTCGCTTTCAGAGTTTGGATCACGATGTCGTATGCCTTTTGAAGGTTGCCTCCTCGGTGGTAGGCGACGGCGGCGTTGTTGGCGAACCGAATCCGGTCAAGCACTTCGCCGGTGGACGCGGATGAGCCGAGTTTGTCCCCAACTGCAACCAGCGTAGCGGGAGTCGCATCCGGGTCGAGTGCCTTGGCGAGGAGTTCGAATTCGAGAACTCTGGCATTGGTCGGAGCTTTGGCCTTGGCGGCAGCGATGAGCTGTTGAGCCTTACGGAATCGAGCCTTGTCATCTTCCTGGATCTCAGGGTCTCGCCCGCCGATGGGGTTGTCGGTGAGGGTCGGACCAAAGTCGGGAATAAACCACTTCTCTTGGATCGCGGCGGGAAGATTGTCGTAGTAGTTCATCAAGCCCGCCTGGGCGGCGTTGACGAAGGCATCGACGAACTTCGGTTCGAGTTTTGTTGCCCGCTCAAACATATTCGCGGCGTTGCTGTAGTTGCGGCACTCCATGAAGGCCAGGCCCTTTTCGAAGCACATCATGGACTTCATGACGTCGGTGTTCCCGGCGACCTCGGCGGCGCGGTTCTTGGCGCTCGTATGGTCGTTTTTAGAGAGGCGCCAGATCCAACCGGAATTGGCTTCTAACTTATCGAGCATGGCCAGCATGTCGATCATGTCTTTCTTGGAGTAGCCGGCACGCTCCAGAAGTTTGGAGCCGGTAAGGTCCGCATCCATCTCCTGTTGCCGGGTCCACAAATGCGCGAGGTCTTGGGCAACAAAGCGAGGAGCTAAAACATGGCCCTGCATGAGGTGACCGACTTCGTGCGCGATGACCGCGCGAATAAGGCGACGATCCCCTTTGGCGAACTTCACCAGGCCGGTGTACACCACCATCACGCTCTGCGGCTTCTCACCTTCCTTGGGCATCGTCTCGATGGAGGCGTAGGCATTTACTTCCTCGTTGTCGACGATCGAGCATTTGATGGGATAGATGTATTTGTCGTTGCGAACTCCGACGGCGTCGAGCTCTCCGACCATTTTTTCCAATTCTGCTTGCGTTAACTCTTGGCCAAGCGCGGATACCACCGCCATGCCCGCCAAGATCAAACTGGATACGACACGTTTCATATTCATTTCATTCTCACTGGATTCCTTTCCGCAGGATAGATGAGCGAGTCTTCATTTCGTTTCATCGAACTGGGTGGAACCGCAAACTTGTAATCTGTATGGCCCAGCCATCCATTTTGCAACTTAATTAGCCGATTTAGGAATGCAAAGGTTTGCGGACTTCACCGCATTTCATAATGGAGTCGGATGCAACCCTTCAACGCGCAAGATTTGCAAGTTGCCTTGATGATTCTAGGCAAGCTCGGAATCGGCGCTTTGTTGGCGGGGCTCATCGGTTTGGAG
>DATFHI010000089.1:0-2574 GCA_035248525.1 Fimbriimonadaceae bacterium
CGCAAAGCCTTGGTACTGAGTAAAAAAGAGGGTGCCTTGAAAGGTGTCTCCGCCACTCAAAAGAATGGTGTTGGGATCCTCGACCCGGTATTTCTTAATCAGGGTTGCCTGCTTGGCATAACCCCCAAACGTCGACCGCCCGATCCGCGTTGGCTCGATGTGGGCATGCAGATCATTTGTGTGCAGGACCGTCAGTGTGAAATCAGCGTGGACGACACTGAAAACCAGCAAGGCAGCGGTAAGCGTGATCGGAGTTTTCATGGACTTTCCGACCAAAAGATTAGCACGGGTGAGTCGGGCGACTTAGGCTGCCGATGCAGAGTCGCATAATGAACCGATGAGCTTTTACGCTTCGGTGCTCCGGCCGCTAATGTTTATGCTGCCCGCCGAGACGGCTCATAACCTCGCAATGTCGGTATTGAGGCGTGGTTGGATCCACGCCAGACGATTCGAGCACCCGATATTGAGGCAGGAATTCTTCGGCGTGCCCTTCGCAAATCCGGTTGGCTTGGCGGCGGGATTCGATAAGAATGCTCTCGCTTTGGATCACTGGCACAAGCTTGGATTTGGATTTGCCGAGATTGGCACGGTTACCTGGCACCCCCAGCCCGGAAATCCAAAGCCGCGGCTCTTTCGCATTCCCGCCGAGCGGGCGCTCATCAACCGATTTGGCTTCAACAATGATGGCGCCCGAAGTATCTCCACCAGCCTTGCCGCCAGTCGACCCCAGATTCCAATTGGAGTGAACCTTGGCAAATCGAAGATTACGGAGATTGCCGATGCCGCCAAAGACTATCAAGACAGCTTCAAGCTGATGCATGGGAAAGGGGAGTATTTCGTCGTCAACGTTTCCTCTCCCAACACGCCCGGCTTGCGGACACTCCAAGAGAAAGGGCCACTGCTTGACATTTTGAGCGCGATCCGCGAAGTGGATTCAACCAAGCCGCTGTTCTTCAAGGTGGCTCCCGACCTGGAATATCCCGCGTTGGATAAGCTCATCGAAGTTGCACGGGAATCCAAAGCAACTGGAATCATCGCAACCAACACCACCATTTCCCGAGTTGGATTGCCAGAAGGAGCCAGCAATCGGGAGGAAGTTGGCGGACTCTCGGGCGCGCCCCTGAAGGACCCTTCAGATCTGGTGTTGCGCCACCTGGCCAAGCAGGTCGGCAAAGAGATGCTTCTCATCGGCGTCGGTGGAGTATTCACCCCGCAAGACCTATTCGACAAGATCGCCCTGGGCGCACACCTTGTCCAGGTCTACACGGGTTGGGTGTATGGCGGACCGCAGTTCGTCCCCAATCTGCTGGAGGGCTTTGTGGAACTCCTGGAAAAGCACCGAATTACGAGCTTAAACGAACTGCGAGGAAGCGGCCTTTAGCATCCTTACGGGTAACGTTCGACTATGAAGCGGTCGAGTGCGCTCGTATTTATTTGTCTTCCTTTTCTTGCCGTCGCCCAAGGCAAAGTTACTTCGCCAAAGCAGTTCTTCGGGCACGACGTTGGAGACGACTACTACCTCTCCAACTACCAGCAGTTCAGCGAATATTGGGCGAAGCTAGATAAAGAGAGCGACCGCATTACCGTCCGCTCCATTGGCAAAACCGCCGAGGGCCGCGACCAGCTCATGGCGATCGTCACCTCCCCCGAAAATCAGCGCAAGCTCGACCGGTATCGCGATATCGCCAAGCGCCTTGCCCTTGCAAAAGACCTCTCGGATGCGGATGCGCAAAAGCTGTCCATGGAAGGTAAGGCTGTGGTTTGGATCGATGGCGGACTCCACGCCTCCGAAGTTCTCGGCGCTCAACAGCTCATCGAAAGTTGCTACCAAATGGTTGCTCGCGACGATCCGGAGGCCAAGCGGATTCGGGACGACGTGATCATCCTATTCGTCCACGCGAATCCGGATGGAATGGAGTTGTGCAGCAATTGGTATATGCAGGAATCCGATCCGACCAAACGCAATCTGCGAATCCCCAGGCTTTATCAGAAGTACATCGGCCACGACAACAACCGCGACTTCTACGCCGTCACTCAGCCCGAAACCGCGAACATGTGCCGAATCATGTACCGGGAGTGGTTTCCGCAGATCATGTACAACCATCACCAAACCGGTCCTGCGGGAACGGTGATGTTCGCGCCACCCTTCCGCGATCCATTCAACCACAACATCGATCCGCTGGTGATGTCCGGGATCGACTTTGTGGCATCCGCGATGATGCAGCGGTTCCTGTCGTTGGACATGCCCGGCGTCACCACCAAGACCGGTTCCAACTATTCGGCATGGTGGAATGGCGGTTTGCGTACGACCGCGTATTTCCACAACATGGTCGGCATCCTGACGGAAACGATCGGTAACCCCACCCCGTCGCGGATTCCGTTTCTGGCTTCACGCCGCACTCCGCAAGGCAATTTGCTCTATCCCATCGAACCGCAGGAATGGCACTTCCGGCAGTCGATCGAGTACTCGGTGCAGGCAAACCTGGCTGTCTTGGATCTGGCCTCGCGCTTCCGAGAGAAGTTTCTGTATGACATCTACCGAATGGGCCGTCGCCAAATCGAGCGGGGTCAAAA
>DATFHI010000090.1:0-3616 GCA_035248525.1 Fimbriimonadaceae bacterium
GTTGCCCGTCATCGACGAATCGGTCCGGATCAAAGAACCTTCGTACCGGAAGTGTTGGCCGCCGGGAAAGATCACGGTTCCCTCGGTTTCTCCGTCGGTATCGATCCAGCCGTCGAGCTCGCCCAAGCCCAACGCGTCGTCCTGAAGGGTTCCCACCATATCCGCCGTATTGTCGATGATGCAGCTAAGTCCGCCCGCAGTAGCCAACGCCTCGTTCTGCCAAGTCCCGCTCCAGCTTCCCACGAATTCCGTGGTGCCGCGGTAGCGTCCCCCGGCATTCATGCCTCCACAACCGCACACAATCGCCAAAACTGCAAGACCCAAAACCCAGGAAACCTTCATCGCTGCGATTGTATCAAATGGCCGCCAATTATTGAAGTCCACATCGTTCCTCCGGGCAATAATAAAACATGCTTGCCGCCCTTGCGCTGTGGGTCTCCTCACCAAAACTGGATGCGATTCTCGACGTCCCTGAACTCAAAGGCGCGCTTTACAGCGCAACCGTCACGGACTTAGATGGGAAAGTCTTGTACGAGCGAAACGCCGATCAGCGCGTGATGCCGGCAAGCAATATGAAGCTCATTGCGAACTCGTTCGCGCTTTATGCGCTGGGGAAGGATTATGTTCCGGTCACCAGGTTCTGGAAAGAGAAAAACCGGGTGGTTGTGGACTCCAGTGGCGACCCTGGACTGACTTATCAGCAACTCAATGACATCAAGAAGACCTTGAACCTGACCGGCAAACTGCCGGTATACGTGCGGCAGTCTTATCGGGTCGGAATCCCGGAAGGTTGGGAATACGACGACCTGCCAAATCGCTACGCGGCGCCGGTCACCTCCTTTAGCTTCGATCAGGCGGCATTTGAACTGTGGGCGGAACGGGGGAAAGCATTTCTGCTGCCCGAATCATTTGGGGTCAAGATTGCTTTCGATCCCAAGCTTAAAGATGGCGCATCCCAATACGATCCCATCCGGAAACGAATTCGGGTTGGGGCAAAGCTACCCGCGAAGCGGACTCGACTAGATACCTTGGCGCTTCCCAATGGGGATGAGAGTGCGGCCTTGGTGTTGGGGAGCCGGATGTACAGCACGGACAAGGTTCCTGAGCGAGTTCCGAATGCCGTGATTGTCGGAAAACCCCTTCCGGAATTGATGAAGACGTGCCTGGTCAGGAGTGACAATATCATGGCGGAAAATTTATTCCTTATGGCCGCCGCCAAGGAAGGGGACCTTGGAGATCACCCGTACGACAAGGCGCGCGAGCGGGCGTTCAACTTCTTGACCAAGGTGGTCGGAATCGAGCCTCAGGACCTGCGGATTCAAGACGGAAGCGGACTGAGTCGGCACAACTTGGTCACCGCGCGAGGGATTGCCAACCTGCTCTCCTGGGCCGATAAACAACCGACCGCCGAGCTTTGGAAAAGCTGCCTGGTGTCTCCGCTCAATGGAACCCTGAAGGGTCGACTTAAGGATGTAGATTTTCGCGGCAAAACTGGCACGCTGGACATGGTCGTGAGTCTCAGTGGCTACATACGTACCAAGTCCGGGGATGAGCGGATCATGAGCTTATTGCTAAACCATTTCACATCCTCCTCGGTAAAAGCACGAGAAATCGTCGACAATTTCGCAAAAACCGTATATGAAGGCATGGATGGCACTGCTAGTGCCTTCCCCTTTAATCATGAAAGTCGCGAAGCTCGTCCCTTCGAGAGCCATCTATTTACTGCTGGGAATTGGATTAATCGATCTGATCGCAACCGCGGTGTTGCACGCTCAGGGACGAATCGTTGAGCTGAACCCGATCATGAAGCCGGTCATCGAGCACAGCGAATGGTCGTTCGTGTTCGTGAAGGGGCTTACGCTGGTTGCCGCCATGATTGGCTTGACCTGGTATGGCCGGCAAAACCCTGCCTTTGTTCGCAAGGCTTGTATCGCGGGCTCCATCGCCTACATCGGGATCTTCGCGCTTTGGTTTTTCAAAGGCGCCTAGCTGATAACCGCCGCCGCTTCATGTGAAGCGGTTGCCTCTTCTCCTGCCTTCACCGCGCCAGACTCCGCGTCGACTACGGCCTGCAACGCTGCCAACGCCACTTCCACCTGACCCTCGTTCGGCTCGCGAGTCGTGATGAGCTGAGTGAGCAGACCAGGTTTGAAAAACAAGTTGACGAGAGTGGAGTTACGGAACTTGCCGGCCAGTCTAATAAGTTCATAGGAGACTCCGGCGATGATCGGGGTCAGGATAACCAACTCCACAAGTTGACGACCCAGGATGTCGAGAAGGATGTTGGATCCCTGTCCACCGCCGGTAATCAAGTAGCGCGGCGTCAAGGTGGAGATGATGAACCCGATGATGAACACGACCACGATGAAACTGGTTCCGCATCGGGGGTGTAACCTAGTCTGCTTCAGGCAGTTGGGAATAGTTAGTTCCTGGTCGGCCTCGAGGGTATTGATCGCCTTGTGCTCCGCACCGTGGTATTCGAAGACTTCCTGGATAGGCTTGTAGCGGCTGATCAGCAGAATGTAACCGAAGATAAAAAGGCCCTTGATCGTCTCAGTAACGGCGTTGATCGCAGTCCCACTCTTAACTCCGGCGAACCGCAGTTGCTCCGCCAGGATGTTCGGGAGCATGTTGAACAGGAACCAGGCCAGCGCCAGGGACACCACCATGGTTCCCCCAACCGCCAGATCTTGGATCTTCTTGCTGGAATTGCTGAGCGCGTCGACCGGCTCCCCTTCTTTCGCGTACGCCGGGTCCATGTGGACTTTGGTGGCAAACCGCATTGCCCGAATTCCAAGGGCCATGGCGTCCAGAATGCCGAGGGTGCCGCGGAGGAAGGGCAGCTTCAGCCATTTTTGTCGGCCAATCCAGGTCTTCTCCAGATGCTCGGTTTGCTGAACGATCTGTCCATTGGGAGCCCGGCACGCAACGGAGAAGTAGTTGGGAGACCGCATCATCACACCTTCGATGATCGCTTGGCCCCCGTACTGGAGGTATTCGCCCTTGGGCATCGGCTGAGTATACCGGTCTACGAGTTGGTGCGAAGGTAGAAAGCCGAGAGTCCGGTCTCAGGAAAATCCTCATCCCCGCGGGCCCGGCACAGTCCCCGCAATTCGCCCCGATGGTACGTTCCGTGGTCCAACACGTGGAATGCGATTTGCGAAAGTCGCAGATGACCCGGAGTGCGGTCCAGGCGGTGGTAGTGGATCAAAGGGTCGTCTGCGCGAGCCGACAAAACCTCCTGCCAATTCACTTGCAAATCCTGGATTGCTGCCACCGTTGCCGGCACATTGGGCATTTCCCAAACTTCGACGCCCATGCAGCGCCGATACCAAGCTTCTTGTCCGCTCAAGATGTGGGCGAATACCGCCGTATCCGGCTCGCCTATTCCCTTTTCCGTGAGATAGCGCAGCCAAACCTTATTCGATTCGGCGTCGTGGCGAAATCTCTCCGCCAACAATTCAAAATCAGCGCTCATTTTCGAAGCTTATACGCTCGCATAAACCCGATGCACTGCGCAACTTCAATCAAATTCGTGTCCCAATTGTATTCGTACTCGACACTCACGGGACCCGACATGCCGATCTTGCGGTATTCCTCCAAGATCGCTTCCGCG
>DATFHI010000091.1:0-4422 GCA_035248525.1 Fimbriimonadaceae bacterium
TTGGTTCTGCGGTTATGCCGATGGAGTAGTTGGCATCGGTTGGATCGCTAATGAAGTAATTCGCGAAGGGAAGCCACCAACTTACTTGCCGATGTCCAGCCGGACTTTTGGCGGAACCGTCACCGTCGAGTTCTGGGCAAAGGTAATGAAGTACGCCCAGAAGAGATTCGGCAAGCAGATGGAACGGCCATCGATGTCGGCGATCATGCGCGAGCACAACTCATCCAGCCGCATCGACGACACGCCTTCTGATATTCCGCCAATCGATCAGCAACCGCCTCCCGATGAGGAGCCACCGGCGGCCGCCACTCCACCAAAGGAGCCCATCAAACTCCCGGGTCAACCGGCAACCGATCCCGGTCAACCTACAACGGGCGGAACCGATCCCGGAACGCTTCCACCAGTTCGCCCGAGTTCCGTTCCTCCGGGGCAGACCGATCCGAAAACAACGCCCCCTACAAAAACTCCCACCAAACCGCCGAGTCGGCCTCCTGCGGATCCGCCTCGAGAGGAGTTTGTAGAAGTAGAGATTTGCGCGGATACCGGAATGCGGGCAAGCATTTATTGCCCGGAAACCGTAACGAGAAGATTTGCCAAAGGTCAAGAGCCCCGACGGCGGTGTCCACGCCATGGAGGAGTTCCGCGGTAACTCATGTCGGTCATCCATCAGCCGCGCCGCCCCGACTATGACGCCAGGGTTCTGCTCTTTCCGGGCATTTTGCTCGTGCTCCTGAGCCTTATCTTTCTCAGGCTTTGGTTTTTCCAAGTGGTGCAGTCGGCTGATCTTATCGACCGCGCGGAAGCACTCAATATCACCAAGGCTCCGGAATTGGCTCCACGCGGTTTGATCTTCGATCGGAACGGAGTCATGTTGGCGGGAGTTCGGCCGGAATGGGTCATCACCGCCGTGCCAAGAATCGTCGATGAAAATCCCGGCGTTCTTAAAAAGGTTGCTTTGGAGCTTGGCGCGGAAGAATCCAAGCTTAAATCCAAACTTGAAGCGGGCAGATGGAAAGCTTGGTTGCCAACCCCCATTTATATTGGGGCTTCCACCCAAATTGCTTCATCCTTCGCTGAAAAGGCACAGGAATTCCCGGGCATCGATGTCCGCTCGCAGGCGATGCGATTCTACCCGGATACGAAGTCGTTCTCCCACCTGATGGGGTACGTCTGGATCGCCTCGAAGGAAGATGAGGAGCGGATCAAAGGCTTTGGCCGTATACCGGCTGACTACGTTGGAAAGGGTGGGCTCGAAGCTTTTTATGAACAGGAGTTAATGGGTTCTCCTGGTGAAACGAGGTTGGAGGTCGATGCAAAGCGTCGACCGACCAAGGTAGTGGGTCGGGATGCCGCCATTCCTGGTAACCAGCTCATCCTCAGCTTGGATAAGAACCTGCAGCAAGAGGCCATGTCGGCTTTGGCTGGCAAGCGCGGCGGAGTTATCGCGCTGGATCCCTCCTCTGGCGAAGTCCTTTGCATGGCGAGCAGTCCCACATTCGATCTGAACTTGTTCAAAACAGGAATCAGCAAGTCGGACTTCGACATGCTACTAAACGATCCAGGAAATCCGTTTTTGAACCGAGCGATTGGAGTCAAGTTCGCGCCGGGATCTACCTTTAAACTTGTCACCACGATCGCGGCAATGGAGCAGGGATTCTTCGATCCGAATCGGCCCGAATACTGCTCGGGCGGAATACGAGTAGGCAACCGCTTCATCAAGTGCCTGGGTCACCACGGGTCCATTACCTTTCACCGAGCCATGGTGAAATCCTGTAACGCTTACTTTATGAGTTTGGCCTTGCGTGCCAAACGCGAAGGTCTCCTTAAGGCTTCATTGGACGTTGGCATTTACCAGCGGTCAGGGGTGGATGTTCCCGCTGAAAAACGAGGCGACCTGGCGACCGAGCGCTACATGGCGAAGTACTACCCGAAATACCACTGGCCGCTTGGCGACACTGCAAATTTAGGTATTGGGCAGGGAATTCTTGCCGTAACTCCAATTCAAATGGCCAATGTGGCGGCGTTGGTTGCGAATGACGGCTCGAATTTCAAGCCGCACCTGGTGAAAGCGATTCGGAACCCCGCCGACATGTCCGTTCGAAAGGTCACGCCCGAAGAGCTGCATCGGGTCGAGGCAACTCCCCAATTTTGGGCGACGATGCGGTCCGCGCTGGTGGATGTGATCCAAGCCGGAACGGCCCGATCGGCTCAGATCCCGGGGATCAGTTGGGGCGGAAAGACAGGAAGCGCGGAAGAGAAGAAAGGGAAGAAGACTCACAGTTGGTTTATTGGGTTCGCGCCTTACGACCACCCCAAGATTGCAATCTGCGTTTTCGTGGAGCAAGCCGGTCACGGCGGGGAAGTGGCGGCGCCCATTGCCAAGCGCGTCGTTCAGCGCTACTTGCTTCCACCCAAGGATTCAAGTGCATCGGCTAATAAGCCGGCTTCTGCCTCCACCTTGTCCGCGGCAACCCCATTGCCCGACGAGCGATAGAGTTCCGCTAGCTCTTTCGCAATCTCCAAGCCCTTGCGCACTTTCGCGATGGCTTTGTCCGTGGTCTCATCCACGTATCCACCAATCGACGCAAACCGCTTCACCTCGGGCACGGTTACCGTAGCATATTGCACGGAAATGTCCAATGCGCCCTGCAGAAGCCGAAGCTTTCCTTCGCCCGTAGAGTGTTTGGCGAGATATTCGCGGGCTTGGACGGTAGATGTTTCAACGAGTTGGGGAAGCGACCTAATTTGGTAATAAGGAGTTTTCTCCACCTGCAGCATTCGATTTGCGTAAAGCTTTTGATGATCGATGTCTCCCGAAGCCAGAGCATTTTCAAGGCCGTCGGAGAGAGTGTTCAAGTTATTCGGATCCCTGACCAGAGCCTGCTGAATTGCGGCATCGGCGGATGCAAACTTCTTCTGGTTTTGCCGGACTTGCGCCAGGCCCCTGAACATACGGGGCGACGGAGTCACCTGCGCGGCATTTTCTATTGCTTCTTCGCGTCTCTGCGGGTCGAGCAAGTAAAGATCGGACCATGCTTCTCCGTCCATCGGAGCGAGTCCGACCAGATTTAGCGCGAGTTCCCTCGCCTCGGAGAAGTTGCCTTCCGTGATCTCGTAGCGGATACGCGCCCGTTGATACTCGGCATAACCGGAATAAAGAAGCATGACCGCAGGAAGTAGAGCAATGAAGCCGAAGCCAACCCGAGGGCTCTTTGGAGTGAATTCTGGGGCAACGCTGTCGGCCGCCAGGCAGATGCCAATTCCCAATAGCATGAACATGCTCAGGCCGATACCAAAGTAGTACAGGTTGCTCTCGAAAAGCCCGTGGGCCATTGTTGCCCCGATGCTGGCCAAGAGGCTAGACCGCAGCGCGCTGTTCTCGGCAGGCATTGCCCTCGCGCCGCGGAACAGAATCGGTATCCAGAGAGCAAAGATCACAACCAAGAGCGCCACGCTCAGCCAAGAACTCTCCACCGCTAGTTGCAGGAAATTATTGTGAGCGAGCTGAGTTTGGGTGGTCAGTCCGGGACGAGAGCCCTCGAATCTGTAAGTGCCGAGTCCGTAACCCGTTGGATGTTGGAGCGAAAGGTCCATGCTGCCCTGCCATAGGAGCTTTCGAAAGCCCAGCGATTGCGTTTGACTATCAGTGAAGTTTCCAATCCGGCCAAGTGACCCGGCGGTGGAAGCAATCGGTGCGTTGGCCCGCTGGATGGCGGTAAACATCGCCAGTCCGACGACTAACGCAATGACGCCGAATCCAATGGGCTTCCATTTTTCTTTTGAGGGGAGCCAAAGAATGGTCAAGAGGGCAAACACCAGAATGCCTACGCCCAAGGCTCCAAATCCAGCCTTGGATCCGGTTAGTAGGAGGGTGACGGTCTGAAGGGTGATTCCAATGTAGATAAGAAGCCGCCCGGTTCGATCGGCTGCCCTCGCTAAACCCATCCCAAGAATCATTGCCAGAAGGAGAATTCCCGCCGTTGCATTCGGGTTTATCCAACCGGCAAAGATTCGATGATTGGGATCGATGGTCCGCATCGACTGGTACTCGATTCCGATTCCATAAATCGCGATCACGCAAGTTCCGGCGAATAAAGCGAACAGAGCGAACCTGGGCCCTTGCCCACGACCGAGCACAGCAACGGAGGCGAAGAACGCGACTCCGTAAATCAACCATTCCGCAAGGGCTGCCATCGAAACGAATCGGAATTGGCTCAATCCAACGGAGGCAAAGAGAACCCCGAAGAAGCAGAGCATCGCCGCCGACAACCTCATGTTGGGCAACTGGATGACCGAGCGTCTCCAGAGGCTGATCGCAAGCGCGCCCCCAACCAACAATCCAAAGATGGCATGGGTTAGCAAAGGCGTCTCAAACCCTTCCGTCCAAGCGCCACCCAATACACATTTCAGGAGCGGTCCCAG
>DATFHI010000092.1:0-5954 GCA_035248525.1 Fimbriimonadaceae bacterium
ATATGTGGGGAAGTTCTCTTCGACGAATGCACGAATCCGCGATTCTTGGAGAAGTACTTGCTTAACGTAGGGAGCATAAATCCCCCTTTCGTACAGTTTTGAAACAGAAATAAGATTAGGATTGCAGCCTAACTTTTTCAGACGGTCAAGGAATAGCTTTTCAAAATGCTGAGACCACGCTATCTTTGGATTTCCTGGCCAACGAATATCGCATATTGGTTTGCCGCAGTTTGGCTCGAACTTCTCGACGAGATCCGGTTGCTTATTAACAGCTACCCTTAATTGTCGATAATTAAGCGGATCGAGGTCGTCGTCAAAACAATAGTAATGGACGACGTGTCCTTCTTGCCGCAGCGCTTGGACGATACTGTCGGCAAGAAGGTACTCCCGGAGATTGCGCTCGTCCCCCAGATAAGCGCAGGTTGTCCCCGTGGCGATCGTAACGGTATGTTCATCCCGAAACCGATCTAAGTAGTTTTGTAAGAAATGCTGATCCGTCAACCTTCGTCAAGTATCGTACATTGCGAAGGTAATAGGAAGGATGCTACCTAGTAAGATTGCTGGATTTGCGCCAGAAGTAACAATTTTACTAGGCTGCTTTCGGCATTGTAGTCCTGGTTTGTAGTACGATTCCGCGCTTTTCGCAACCTTGTATAAAAGCTTGCGCCATTTGTGGATCGAATTGGGTACCTATGTTAGATCGTATTTCTTCCAGGGCAACTTCAAACTCCATGCCCTTGCGATAAGGCCGGTCCGTCGTCATTGCGCTAAAGGCGTCGGCTACCGCAAGTAGTCTTCCCATAAATGGAATTTGTTCACCTTCCAACTGGTCCGGATACCCCAGTCCATCCCATCGCTCATGGTGCGACCGGACCGCGTCGAGGATGCTTTCCATTCCCGGGATACCGCCGACGATCAATTCGCCAAGTCTCGGGTGTCGTTTCATGACCTCAAACTCCTCGGGTGAAAGGCGACCGGGCTTGCGCAGAATTTCATCAGGAACGCCGATCTTGCCGACGTCGTGCAGCAGACCTCCGATCCGCAATGTCCGCATTGTTTCTTCGGAAAGGCCAAGCTCTTCCGCCATCCAAAGCGCATACTCGGTGACGTCTTCGGAGTGCTTGCGGGTGTAACGATCCTTATTGTCCACGGCAGTGATAAGGGCATCGAGAACCTCAAATGAAGCTTCCGCTCGCAATTCTCGGTTCGCCCGTTGAGACTCGCTGGTAAAGACAATTCCTTCGTCCGAGTTCTTAGCCTGATACAGGTTTGAGTCCGCGATAGTTAGGAGTTCGTGTCGGCTTCGGCCATCGTTCGGATAGCAAGCAATGCCAAAGCTCAGGGAGATCGGTACGGTTCGCTCTTCGGAGGGCCGATTGAACCCTTCCTCATGCAACCGGCTGCGGATCTTCGTAGCCAAGATATGAGCGCGCTCGGCAGAAGCGTCCGGCAACACCACCATGAACTCGTCTCCGCCGTAACGCGCCGTCAGCATTTCAGAAGAGCACTCTTCGTTCAACACCTTTGCTACCTTTTTGAGAACCTGGTCGCCAGTCACGTGGCCATAAGTGTCATTGAAGAGCTTGAAGTTGTTGAGGTCGACCATCATAATGGCGAGCGTTCCGCCGCCATCCCTGGTCTCGCTGAACATCCGATCTAGTCGTTGGTGGACGGCACGGTGGTTCAACAGGTTGGTAACGGAATCATGATCAGCCGCCGCCAATGCATCGGCGTGCTGCCGGGCATGGTCGAGCGCCGTGCCGATTTCCATTCCGATACTTTCCAGCAATTCCTCGTCGCTATGGGCGAACGTACTGTTTTGTCGCAGTACGCCAATCATGCCGATAAGCTTGTTTTGCCACTTGAGAGGCGCGCGAAGACAGTTCCAGACATCGCCGTCCTCGGTTCGCACAAGAACAGACTCGGTCGAGCTCTTGAGCGCCATTTCGTTGAGCGAGCTCTCGAGCCCCGAGTTGCCCTCAAACCCATCGAGGATTCGCAGGTAGCTGGACATCGGCAATCCAGGCCCGTTGTCTTTAAGCAACCAGACACCCACGCCGCTGGCGCCAAGGGCAATTCTGGTGTGGCGGACGGATTCAGAAAGCACCTCGTTGAAGTTTAGGGTGTTGTTGATGGCGCGGGTAAGTCGCTGAACCGCGGCCAACTGTCCTGTCCGCTGCTCAACCAGACTCTCCAGATTCTCATTCATGCTGGCCATTTGTCGGGACAACGAAACGTTCTCCGCAAGCATGAGCATCTGCCTCATCAGGATCAGGAAGAAGACGACAATCGCTTCGGTATATACCGAGGATGAGATTTGGCGGTCCTTCACAAAGTCGTCCAGGATGACGATTCCCAGAGCGGCAACAACTAGGATGTAGGGTGCGATGACCCGCATCATGCTGCCGGCATTGCGCATCCGTTTAGTGGCCTGACGAGCATCGATTGCCATTGCCTTCTTAGGCCACCAAAGCGCCGTGATCGCGCTATATCCGATGGTGGCAAACCCGAACGACCAGCCCCAGTCTGCCCAGGCGCCAGTTTCGTAGCTTCCCACAAGGTTCATGAACTGAAAGTTTCCGTCGGCGAGAGAAATCATTCCCAACCCAAGGGCAATGAAGCCGATCGATCGACGGAGAGAGCTTTGTCGGCTGAAACCTTTTAGGGCAACGGTAGCGATAAAGATCGCCAGAAAGTCGCCAATTGGATAGCTCGCGCTGATTACCTTGTTCAGCAAAGTGTCGTCTTCCGCCGCGATCCACATCTTGTGAACCAGGAAGTACCAAACAAGGATAGCCAAGCTGGCGACGGTGATCGCGCTGTCGAGGAACAGTCTGGCCCGGCTGGCAATGTGTTGGCTGTACAACAGCATACAAACGCCAAGTAGCAGGCACGGGTACGAACCCAGGTATCCCACGTCGGCCCAACCAGGGAAGGGAACCTCTTGACCCATAACGCTTTCAATAACCGTCCAAGTGGTCTGACCCGCCGTAAAGGATAAACAACCCAAACCAATGAGGAACCAGGCTGCCCTCTGAGAGCGCATCTCATGGCGACCCTTGGCCCAATAGGCAAAACAACAGATCGATGCCCACAACGGCGCGATGATCTGGTAGGAATTTTGGAACCCTTGATAAAAGGTCTTGCTCCCTGGTCTCATAACCAGCATCGCGATGAATATCGATGCGTATAACACCGACAAAATCAGAGTTCCCTTTTGAAGTCTGCTGCAATGACTCCAAAATGCGACGAATCGTTTAATCCCGCGCCCCATTGACTACCTTCCAGAAAAGAGCAGGTAATTTGCTCTAGGTGGCTGATTCCATGTTTCTTGCCAGGAATCACACAAAATTGCTGGATTTTTCCGAACTCGCTTTTAGCTAGTCGGATATGCTCAGGCTCGAAGGAGCGAGATGGGGATCGTCTACGGATTGGGAGCCGCCCTTTTTTGGGGGCTTGGTGACTTTGCCATTACCGCCTTGGCGCGGATTGTCGGAACCGCTAGGTGCCTCCTTTATATCCAAATATTCAGTCTTGCTTCGTGGATAGCGCTCATTGCCCTCTTTCCCCACAAGGTCGCGCCCGGCCTCAACCCATGGCTCATTGCTGGACTCGCTGGAATATTTCACGTAGCCGGACTGGCTACAACTTATCGCGCCTTTGAGATCGGCACCCTCTCTTTTGTGTCTCCCATTGCATCGAGCTTTGCCATCGTCTCGACCTTGTTATTTGTCATAACCGGTGACGCCCCGGCGGCTTTGGCGATGCTCGGCATTTTGATGCTGGTAGGCGGAATTATCGTGGTTACTCGCTCCACTACAAGCGAGGGCCCGGTCACCTTGCGCGGAGTGCCGGAGGCGATCGTCAGCGCGTTGACGTTCGGGGTGATGTTTTGGATACTCGACGTTTACGTCAAGCAGCCGTTGGGGGATGTGTATCCCTTGATATTGCTTAAAACTATGGCCACGATGTTCGCCGCCGGATACGTGGGCCGAACGAAGTACGAGCCTTCGGCTGATGCCAGCATTCCCCGTCTGGTGGGAATCGCATTCTTGGCAGCAATCCTCGACACTTTGGCATGGATGAGCTACTTGTTTGGCACCAACCAGCCTTTGAATGGTGCAGTCGTGGTCGCCCTTGCCTCACTCTTCAGTGTTGTGACCGTCGTCATGGCGGGAATATTCCTGAAAGAACAACTCAATAAGATGCAGTGGCTTGGTGTAGGAATCGTATTGGGGGGAATCCTCTTGGTGAGTCTGCCCAAGTGACTACTGCACCCCTGGGCGCGCTGTGGCCGCAGTCGAGCCTCATTTGGGGACGTCGATCTGGAACAGGCAATGCCTTTACTGTCGATTCGCCACTGGGCCATGTTGTCCAAAGCGGGAATGCCATTGCTCCGCACGAGCTGTTCGACCTCGCTAATCCTTACCCACAATCCATCTCCCCAGTTTCGGTCGCAGACATCAGGTCGCTAGGAGAGCGGCTTGGGCGCAGCATTCCAAGCTTTGTTGAGGCGCTTCATTCTGAAACCGCGTTTGTGCTCGAGGACTGCGAAGAGATCACATTTGGAGTCGTTGAATATCTCCGGACTTTCGCATACCAGCCACCCGCAGATTTCTCTTATTCGACCCGGGAGAGACAGATTTCGCTGCGGTACACGAATTACGGAACGGTAGCGGCGATTCTTCCCCAAAACGCCTTCTTATCCATGGCGGCAGTTACCCTCGCCAGCGCATTGGCAACCGGTAATCGAGTGATATTGCGAGCGCCAACGGGATCCCCTCGAACCCTGGGACTGTTGTCGTCGCTGGTAGAAGAGTCGGAGATTCCGGGACATTTGGTCAGCTTGGTTTTTTGCGAAGCCGAGCCGTTTTTAGATGCGATGCTCAACTCGTCTACGCCGATGCTGATCCACTACATGGGAAGTTCCAACCGTGCCGGAACAGTATTAACCAAATGCTTTGAAGCGGGGAAGAGCAGTTTGGTGGATGGCTCCGGCAATTGCCAGGTCTATGTTCATGCCGATCAGGATCCCATCGAGGCGGCCGACCTCGTGTGGAAAGGCGCAATTCGATATAACGGCCAGACCTGCACTTCGGTCAACGGAATCGTAGTCCACCCTGACATCGCCGAGGCATTTGCCGACGCGCTGATCGAGCGGGCACTGGCAACAGAGTTTGGGACGGACAACGGTAATGTTGGACCTCTGTTTTCTTCCCGCCAGGCGCTTCAGCTAGAAGAAGTCGTGCAATCCAGCGGTGGAGAGGTTTTCAGAAATGGGAAATTGGTGGGGAACAGGTTTCCGCCAACCGTAATCCTTGCTCCAGATCCAACTTCGGACTTGGTCACGTTGGGTGCTTTTGGACCGGTTGCTTGGCTAGTTGCGGGAGACTTGGCGGATTTCCGCCGCGCTTGGAGCCTGAATCGGTATCCGCTTTGCGCAGGAATTTTCGCGGCGGATTCCGAAGTGCTGGGCGAATTTGCCGGATTGGAGTCGGGGGCAAGGCTCGTATTAAACGGTGATCCGAGTCTGGAGGACGCGAACGAGCCTTGGGGTGGGTATGCGCCCTGCGGAAGCAATCCAGTTTCCGACTGGCCTTCAAAGTACTGCCGGAAAGTCCAACTGGACCAGCCCTTAAGCTAGATCTTTCGCAAGAGTTGAATGCCGTTTTCGGCTTCCATCGATTGCCAATTTCCAGAGATCTTGAACCGGATTGGAGCGGTTTCACCCTTGGTTTGGGGCTGCCGTCCTTCGAAGTCCTTGGCATGTAGCTCAAGTGTGGAATTTGATACGCTCGCTTGGCCCTTCACGACCGAGCGATAGTCGCCCCCACGGAAGACGACCTGGAATCTTCCATCGGCCGCCAGGCTCAAAGTAATCGTCGCGTTTCCCTTGCCGCCCTGCCACGTTCCAGACTCGATCTTTGCCGGTCCGGCGCTTGGCTGAGTCATTG
>DATFHI010000093.1:0-10385 GCA_035248525.1 Fimbriimonadaceae bacterium
TTCGCCTATTCAAGTCCGACCGCCCGGCGATCGCGACTGGTTAGCATGCAACGTTCTCCATCGATGGCAACTTCTGCTACGTCCGGCCTACGCAAACGCGATCTATCGCATTTCTGATATTCGCTGGTGCGGAAGGCATATGCCTCGTCGCCTTCGCTTAGCTCAATCCAGCTCATCTTGAAGTAGTTGGCCAGTTCCGAAGTATCGAACGAACTCAACAACTGATATGTTTCCGCTGGAAAGGCGAAGATGCCGATTACATCCTGGCTATCCTTCACGCCGGATGCAGCTTTCCAAATCTCAAAAGCGGCAAACACATTTGCCCGTTCAGCCAGTAACGCAGCAAATTTAGTCTGAAGCGGGCTTCCTTCAATCTCCTGGAGCCGTACCGTACTTGGAACATCAAAGGTTGCCACGTGCACACTGCCGGTAGCTCCCGGAGTTCGCTGCCAAACCTCTTCTGCGGTATGGACCAATATCGGCGCCAAAAGCTTTACGAGCCGGACGAGCGCATAGTGGCAAGCAACTTGGCCAGACCGACGAGATGGCCAATCCTTTCCGTCGCAGTACATGCGGTCCTTGATTGCGTCCAAATAGAACCGAGAGAGTTCCACCGCGCAGAAGTTATGGATGGATGAGATCACTGCCCCAAAGTCGTATCGTTCGTAATTGGCCTTTGCCTCTGCGACAAGAAGATCGACCTGCTCTACAAGCCACTCATCCAACTCCAATAGCGACCCTGAACCGCCGTTGCAGCGGAATCCACGAGCCAAACTCGCATCAAAGTCACTTAGATTGCCGAGCAGGAATCGAAGAGTGTTGCGGACCGTCCGGTAATTGTCTCCGAACTGTTTGAGCAATGCATCGGAGCAGGGTACGTCATTGGCGTATTCCACGCTGGCGACCCAATATCGAACGACGTCCGCGCCAAATTGATTGCAGGCGTCGATCGGTTCGATGACGTTTCCAAGTCGCTTGGACATCTTTCGCCCCTGATCGTCCATGACAAATCCATGGGTTACGACTTGGTGATAAGGAGCCTGGCCCTTGAGCGCGGTGCCAATGATGAGCGAGGTATTGAACCAGCCGCGATGCTGATCAGATCCCTCCAGGTAAACATCTGCCGGCCAGTGCAATCTTTGATCTTGCCACTCGGGAAAGACCTGCTTTTCTAGCACCACGATGGAACTGGAGCCGGCATCGAACCAGACATCCAGGATATCGGTTTCTTTGTCGAATTCCGTTTCGCCGGTCTCGGGATGCTTGTATCCCTTTGGCAGAATTTCCTCTGCAGAGTATTCAAACCAGGCGTCGCTTCCTTCCGCCTCGACAAGGCACGCTACCAATTCGATGACCTCTGGATCCAAAACGGGCGTACGAGATTTTCTACCGTAAAAAATGGGAATGCCAACTCCCCACGGTCGTTGTCGGGAGATGCACCAATCGGGACGTAAGCGAACCATCGCTTCAATCCGGTTGTAGCCCTGATCAGGAACCCAGGAAACCCCTCGACTGCGATTCGGGTTTTCAATAAATTCGTCCAGGCTGATCGGGTGAATTTCTTCGAGCATTTCGTTGCGCAGACCGTGCTCGTCGATCCCCAGGAACCATTGTTCGGTGGCCCGGAAGATAACCGGTTGCCCGTCTCGTTCTGCATACGGGTAACTGTGGGAGTAGTCTTCCACGGCAAGCAGGTTGCCAACTTCACGTAACCGATCGACGACCACCTTGTCGCAATCCCGGTAATAGACTCCTTCAAACTCTCCCGCTTCATGGGTGAGATATCCCCGCTCATCCACGGTGTTTGGTACCGGCAAACCATATTTCTGACCTGTGAGAAAGTCATCGCGTCCATGGCTAGGCGCAGTGTGGACCACTCCGGTACCGTCTTCAGTCGTCACATAGTCGGCAACAACGCCGAGGGAGACACGATCGAAAATTGGATGTTTGAATTTGACGCGATCGAAGTTGATCCCATCGAGTTCGGCGACGACCTCGTAATTGGTCCAACCCACCTTCTCCGCGACTCTTTGCAGCAGATCTTTTAGCAGGACGTAATGGTCGCTTCCCACCCGAACGATGACATATGTGAACTCGGGAGAAAAGGCTACCGCTAGGTTGGCGGGAATGGTCCAAGGTGTCGTCGTCCAAATCACCGTATACAGGTTCGGATACTGCTCGAACATCCGGTTTGGATCTTCCATCAACGGAAACCGGACGTAGATCGCCTTACTGACGTGGTCGTGATAGACGATTTCCGTATCCGCCAAGGCCGTACGAATGGTTGGGCTCCACATCGTCGACCGCAACCCCTTGTAAACGTATCCGCCTTCGACCAGACGCTTAAACACGCGGACGATTTCGGCCTCGAAGGCGAAGTCCATCGTCTTGTAGGGCCGTTCCCAAAGTCCAAAGACGCCGAGCCTCTGAAACTGCTCGGATTGAATTCGAATGTATTCCTCGGCGTGCTCGCGGCAGGCTTTCCGTAGCTCTTTTCCGGTCGGGTTTTGCTTCTTCTCCTCAAACTTCTTTGTGACGGCTTGCTCGATGGGAAGTCCGTGGGTGTCGAAACCCGGGATGTAGGGCGATCGAAATCCCATCATCGTCCGGGACTTCACCACGAAGTCTTTGAGGATCTTGTTCAGCGCCGTGCCGATGTGGATTGGCGAGTTGGTGTAAGGCGGCCCGTCGTGGAGGATAAAGGCGGGCGCGTCTTGCCGACTCAGTTGAATCTGATGGTAGATCTGATTTTCCGCCCAAATCATCTGAATCTGCGGCTCCAGAGTGGGCAGTCCGGCCTTCATTGGAATGGTGAAATCCGGATCGGGCAGATTCAGGGTCTGTCGGAAGTCCATGGGAACCCGGGAGTTTACCGGACGAGTGGCTTATTCATCCGGAAGCAATGAGCCTAACCGATCAATAGGAAGGACAGAACTGTATAATCATTCTATGGTAGACGGGAATCTACCACTCCTTGAAAAGGAGAGGCCGCTTCGGTATCTGTTCCTCGACCTCAATTCGTACTTTGCGTCGGTCGAGCAGCAGGAGCATTCTGAACTTAGGGGTCGGCCGGTTGGGGTGGGCCCGGTAACTGTTGACAGCGGAACTATCGTTGCCGCGAGCTACGAAGCCAAGAAGTTCGGCGTAAAGACCGGCACTCTGGTGGGTGAAGCGCGCAGGCTTTGCCCGGAGATCGTCATTCAACCCGGAAACTGGCCCGCCTATGCCGCCTACCACAAGCGGGTAATCGAAGTATGCGAAACGGTACTGCCCGTCGAGCAAGTTTGCAGCATCGATGAAATGCGGTTCCGATTGCTGGGGGAGGAGAGGACTCTGGAAAATGCTGTTACCCTGGCGAAGAAGCTCAAGGCCGCTCTTTATGAATATGTCGGCGAATGCATGAGCTGTTCAATCGGAATTGCCCCAAATCCGTTCCTCGCGAAAATCGCCACTGAAATTGAAAAGCCGAACGGCCTGGTGGTTTTGGAGTCGAAAGACCTTCCCCAAAAGCTCTATAGCCTCAAACTGACGGACTTCACCGGAATAAGCCGGCGCACGGAAATCAGGCTCAACTCAGTAGGAATCTTCACCGCCAAAGATCTCTGCGACGCAACGTTGGATCAGATCCGGACGGGCTTCAGGTCGATTATCGGGGAGCGGTGGTGGTATCTCCTTCGGGGCTTCGAGGTTCCAAATGAGCGCAGCTCAGAACAAAAGTCGCTGGGCCACAGCCATGTGTTGCCGCCAGAGCTCAGAAATGAGCACGGCTGCCGGGACGTGCTCTTGCGACTCCTCCAGAAAGCAAGCGCGAGGCTCCGCAAGGAGGGTTTTTGGGCGGGTCAAATGACGGTGTTTGTCAAGGGAATGAAGAGGAGTTGGGAAGTCCGCATCCACATTCCGCCAACTCAGGACACCGTCACGATGAATGAATATTTTCTTAGGGAGTGGTCCGGGCATGACTTCCAAGGACCAATTGCGGTGGGTGTTACTTTTCATGATCTTCGTAAATCAGAAGGGGTAACCCCATCCTTGTTCGATCAGACATTTGAGCGATCCAAGTTTAATGAAGCAATCGACCGAATGAATCAGAAATTCGGGAAGAACAAGGTCTTCTTGGCGGGAATGGAGCATGCCAAAGAGACCGCGGATGAAAAGATTGCTTTTCAAAAGACGGAGTTGTTCGTCGAGGGCAAAGGCGATCACGACTTCGAAGTAGACACTTTCCGTGGACTCAAGCGCGATCCTGAATGACGGCGTCGATCCACTCCAACTCGATGGCCTTGGCAGATTCGAATTGGTAATCGGCCCCCGACAAATCGAGGCGCCTTGTGCAAGGATTTGGAATGGCAATGCAGAGCAGCCCGGCCGCCTTGGCTGCGCGAATGCCGTTCGGGGAGTCCTCAATCGCTACACTCTTCTGGGGGTCCGCTCTGAGCCTGCGGCAGACCTCCAAATAGAGGTCGGGAAAGGGCTTAGCCCGCTCGACGTCATCAGCGCAAACTACGGTATGGAATTGGTTCATTCCCAGCCTTGCCAAATGAGGATCCACCCAATCGTGACGCGAGCTTGAGGCCACGCCCATGGGAATTCCTCGGCTCCCGATTCTGGAGATCAACTCCGCAATTCCGTCACAGCAATCTAATTCATGAATTGCTTGAAGCCTTAGTTTTTCGTACTCCGCCCGAACGTTTATGTGATGGATTGGCCGGGTCGACAGGCGGGCGAGGAGTTCTAGGGGAGACTCCGTGATTTGGTCTGCGCCGCGGCCGATGGCGTTTATCCAATACTCATCCGGAAAAGTGGCTCCATGGGTAGCAAAAATGCCCCGCCAAGTATCAACTTCTGGCGTTTCCGTGTCGAGGATCGTCCCGTCGAAGTCCAGAACCAGCGCCTCGAGCAAAGGCTAGACCTCGATGACAACCGGAAGTACGAGCGGACGACGCTGGGCCTTCTTTTGGATGGCTCGCTTGACTACGTCGGCGCAGTCGGACCTAACCCTCCCGACGTCTTTCAACTCATCGCGGCTCAGTGCCTGAAGCGCATCGCAAAGGAAGTCGAATGCCATTTCCAAGGTTCCATCCGGACCATGGAATCCGCGGCTTTGCAGGACCGGATCGGAAACGATTTCACCCTTTTCGAGGTCCAAGGCGATCGTAACCACCACCATGCCGTCGTTAGATATGTTGTATCGATCTCGGAGCACTTCATCGGAAACTCCAACCACTCCGGTGTTGTCCACCAATACGCGCCCGTAAGGAACTGCATCCGACTCGATATGGGCCGATGTTTCATCCATGCACAGGGCATCTCCATCCGATAGGGTGAATATTCGGTGTTCAGGGAAACCCATGTTGCCGGCAATCTGGTTGTAAAGATGCTGGTGACGAGGTTCGCCATGTACGGGAGCAACGTAGTAGGGCTTGGTTAGATTGATCATCATCTTCAGCTCCTCCTGGTAAGCGTGCCCGCTTACGTGGATTGGCGTTGCGGCATCGTAAATGACATTGCAGCCCTGGCGGAACAGGCGATTGATCGTTCGCCAGATCGCTCCTTCGTTCCCGGGAATAGGCCGGGCGCTGTAGATTAGCGTGTCCCCTTGCTTAATCTGGAGTCGGCCGTATTCGCCCTTGGACATTTGGACCAGCGCCGACATTGGTTCTCCTTGGCTGCCGGTGGTGAGAATCGCGAGCTGATCATCGCGATACATCTTCAAGTCATTGAGGGCGATCTTCGTCCCCTTCGGAATTTTCACGTAGCCCATGCGCTCGCAGATGTCGAGGTTGGACTCCATGCGCCTGCCCACAACGGCTACTTTTCGACCGTATTCCGCGGCAACTTCAAAAAGCTGCTGCATGCGGTGGATGTTGCTGGCAAAGGTCGTGAGGAGGATTCGGCCCTGTGCGGAACCGAATACCGCCCTCAACCCTTCGGTAACCCTTCGTTCGCTGGGTCCCCAGCCTGGACGCTCTACGTTTGTGGAGTCGCTCAACAACAACAGCACGCCTTCGCGGCCAATCTCGCCAATTCGGGTGATGTTGGTCAACTTGCTGTCGACGGGAGTGAAATCGAACTTGAAGTCAGCAGTGAAAAAGACAATTCCGTGAGAAGTGCGGACCGCCATGCAACAGGTTTCCGGAATGGAGTGAGTAATTCGAACGGGCTCCACGCTCAGGCTGCCTGCCTGGATGATGTCGCCAGGATTGAAGACCTGAATATTCGCCTTCTTACCCGGCATCTTTTCTTCGAGCTTGCTCTTAAGGAGGGCATGAGTGAATTCGGTGACGTAAAGCGGACAATTCATCTCTGGTAACAGAAAAGGCAGGCCGCCAACGTGGTCCTCATGGGCATGCGTGATAAAGATTCCGCGCACCCGATTCTTGTTCTCGACCAAATAGGAGAAGTCCGGGACGACGATGTCGATGCCGAGCATCTCCTCATTTGGGAACGACAGTCCGCAATCGATGACAACGATGTCGTCGCCCTGTTCGACGAGAGTGCAGTTTTTGCCAATCTCCCCAACCCCACCCAACGGAATTACGCGAACAAGACTCATCTAAGGGCAAGGGTACCCGTGGAGGGGGCCATTACTCGTTTAGATGGCGGCGCATCGCATCCAGGGTTTCTTGGCTTACGTGATGTTCGATTCCTTCGGAGTCGATTTCCGCAATGTCGGGAGACACGCCCAGGGAAAGCAAGAATTGCAAAACGAGCTCATGGCGGGCTCGAGAGTCAGCGGCAATTTGACGTCCACGATCAGTCAAAAAAATCGAGCGGTACGGTTGCGAGGTCACCAACCCCTCTCGTTGCAAGCGCTGAATCGTTTTGGAGACGGTCACGTGGCTCACGCCTAGTCGATCGGCCAAATCAACCGCTCTCGCTTCTCCCGTTTCACGAATAAGCGCATCGATCAACTCCACGTAATCCTCCGCATTCTCGCGACTGTGGTCGTCGCGAGTTCGCTGAAATCGGTCGGCGGAGTTCGAGGCATCAGGCATTTCAGGTGGAATATTGTAGCGGGTAACGAGACCGGGCCGTCGGATCGAGGCAAAAGACGACCGGGTACTCTTCACATGCTCGGGCAAAACCATCGGCAGGGACGCTATGGCAACACCTTATATCGGCTACGAGAATGCCGAAGTTCGCTACACGGAATTGGTCTACGGGCTGCGCGACGCCACCCTGAATCTAGAGCGGGGAGAATTCGTTTTCTTTGTCGGGCGTACCGGTGCGGGTAAGAGCACATTGCTCAAGCTGCTGACTCGCGAAGTGCGCAACACCGCGGGGAAGGTGTATTTCAACCACAAAAATATTAGCGACTTGCCCGATTGGGGAGTGCCGAGTCTCCGCCGCGAAATGGGAATCGTTCCTCAAGACTTTGCGCTCTTACCCAGGAAGCGGGTTTGGGAAAACGTGGCGTACGCCATGCGTGCCGTTGGCCATTCTCGCAAAGCCGTCCGCCAAAGGGTGCCGGAGATTTTGGAGCAGGTCCGAATTGGTCACCGGGCGGATGCCTTCCCGCATGAATTGAGCGGAGGCGAACAACAGAGGGTTGCTATCGGCCGGGCATTGATAAACAAGCCGCCGCTGTTGTTGGCGGACGAGCCAACCGGAAATCTCGATCCTGAGCACTCTTGGGAAATCATGGAGCTGCTGAGAGACCTCAATTCGCAGGGCACCACGATTCTTGTGGCGAGTCACGACATGATGGTCGTGGAGCGCATGGGCAAACGGATTGTCAAATTGGAAATGGGGCAAATCGTCTCAGATTTGAATCAGGGGGAAACACCTTGATCGACCGCATCCAGTTTCTGTTTGCGGAAGGGCTTTTATCGCTGCGCAGAAATGGTTGGATGACATTTGCCGCGATCACCACGGTGGCGGTGGCGCTTTTCCTTATTGGCGGCTTGGGTTACGTCTACGGTCAGTTACGAAGCGGCGCTTCTCAACTCACAGGCTTATTTGAGATGCGCGCGAGCATTGTGGACGGTACTCCAGCATCGCGGATTACTATCATTGCCGGTCAGATTCGGCGGATTCCCGGAGTGAAATCGGTGAACTGGATCCCGCGCGACAAGGCGTGGAACAAGTACCTGGACGAACACCCCGAGAACCGAGAATATGCGGATATCGAGAACCCATATCCAGACATGTTCAAAATCACACTGTCCGACCTGAAGTCCTCGGAACGCATTGTCGAGTCTGTTAAGTCGACCAACGGAATCAACCGGGAGGAGGTGAAGTACTTGAGCGACGTTGCCGACCTGATTGTGGATCTCCAAGCAATAGTGAGTTGGCTTGGATTGGTCGTCGGCGGCGTGCTTTTCATCACCGCGGGCGTGCTTATCTACAATGCGATTCGCCTGACGGTGATCTCCCGTCGACTTGAGATTAGGATCATGCAGTTGGTTGGCGCTTCATTCCTGACCGTCCGAATTCCGTTTTACATTGAAGGGCTTATTCAAGGTGCATTGGGTGGAGTCCTTGCGACGATCGTTCTATTCGCGTGCCAAGAGGTCGTCGAGTTTCGCCTTCCAGAATTCTTCGCCAACGTTAAGTTGCCGCCATTTCCCTGGGCAATGTTTTTAACGATTTTGCCGTTCCTTGGAGCGGCCTATGGGCTACTCTGCTCGATGATCGCGGTCCGCACACCGCTGAGATACCGATGAGAGCGATCCTCTCCATCGTTTTTGCATTGTCCCTTTTAGTGGCGCCGGTTGCCCAAAGCAAGAAGCGGTCGACCTCTGTATCCACTCTTCGAGGGAATCTTAAGAAGATCAAGACTAAAAAGGGAGCAGTCGCCCATGAGATTAACAAGACCAAGAAACAGGTTAAGAAAGTTAAAGGGGATCTGCAAGAGGTCGACAACCGGCTGAACCAGGTGCAGGTTGCGCTGGAAGAGACGACGGATAAGCTCGTGGATGGAAAGAGGGAGCAGCAAACTCTTTCCGAACGACTGGAGGTTGCCAAACAGGAGCTATCGGATACCAGGGAGCAGGTACGGCGGAGACTTCGGTGGTACTACGTCCACGGGCAAGAATCGAACTTGTCTCTCCTCGTTGGATCGAAGTCCACTGGCGATTTGGCCACTTGGAAAGACTTAATGGAGCGCGTTGCCGCCAAGGATCGGGAGGTCTTCACGAAGTACCGGGAATTGCACCGGGAAGTGGCAACGAAAAAGGCAAGGCAAGATCAATTGGTGGTCCATATCAAGGGGCTGGTGGACACCCAGAAGCACCAAAAAGTCCAGCTCGACGGAGTCCGGTCAGAAAAGGTTGAAATTCTAGGTGACCTACGTCAAAGACAGGCGGAGCTGCAAAAAATATTACGGCAGCTCGAAGCCGATGAAGCGGCAATCGGAAATCAAATCGAAGCCTATCTGCGTGCCCAGCGACAAAGCGGTAAGCCTATCGGCAAGGCTCCCACGGGTCGATTTATGAAGCCAACCGGCGGGCATATCACCAGTTCGTACGGGTATCGCTTCCACCCCATCCTCAAAGTCCGAAAGCTCCATGCTGGAGTGGATTTCAGCGGTGCACCTGGAGCGCCTATTTGGGCAGCAAATTCCGGCGTGGTCATTGCCGCTCAACGGATGCGCGGGTACGGAAACGTCGTCATTATCGACCATGGCGGCGGAGTGACGACAACCTATGGGCACTGCTCGAGAATATTCGTTTCGCGCGGCCAGCGCGTTCAACGCGGAGCCCGAATCGCCAGCGTCGGTTCAACCGGACTTGCGACCGGTCCGCATCTGCACTTTGAGATCCGGATCAATGGCAAGACGGTCAACCCCATGGGATATTTATAAGCGCTTATATTCGTAGTGCAGCGTCGGCTCTTCGTAGATGATCCGATCCGTCGACTCGGAGTAAACGACCGTCATCGGCTTCATCTTGTCCTTGATCAACTTCTCGAATATCCGGCTCACTTTGCCTGCCTTCTTAATGTAATAAGCCCGATGCTCGTCCGGAGTCTTATTCATGAAGTAAATCGGCGTCAGTTGGATCTTGTTTCCTGTTTGTTTCCAGACCCCCGAAGTGCTGTTGCCGTTTTCGACATAAGTGCCGTCGTGGTCAAACTTGATGAGATAAGTCCCAAACGCCTCATCGGGAACCATCTTGCCACCCATGTGAAGATAGGAATATCCCATCCACGTACCGTGAATGGTCTTTTTGTAGGCTAATCGAAAACCAAGCGCGGCGCCACAAACCAGGGTGCCAGCGACGAGGATGAACGTAAGTCTTTTCACTTTGCTACGATCCTCCATGGAAGCATGGTAACCCTTCAAAGCGAATTTGCCAAGAAAAAGATCTAAAGGAATTGCGACGGAGATTCGCCGCAATTCCTAAATCCAATTAAATGACGCCTTGCTCACGAAGCAGCGGATA
>DATFHI010000094.1:0-4739 GCA_035248525.1 Fimbriimonadaceae bacterium
TGTCCGGCTAAGTACAGTTCGAGCGAGGCTTCATGTTTACCCAACAATTCATGCGCGACCGCATTGGCATAAAGCGCGGGACCGTAGTGTGGATGGGCCCGAAGCGCGTGCTCAAACATCCGGATCGCGGTTTCTTGATCCCCCGAGCGAGACAGAAGCTGACCTCGGCAAATGTATCGTTTGTATTCCGCAATGCCAATATCGCCCGTCATTCCCGCCGGCCATTCCAACGCGAGACAGCGCGCCGAAGCCTCGAGTCCTTCTGGGATCAAGTCCAAACTTAGGCAAGCATTCGCCCGCTCAAACTCATTCAGAATTCCTCCAAATCCACGCCGGTCGCACTCATCGCACACTTTCAACGCATCCGACGCCTTCCCCAACTTCAATAAAGCATTGGTCCAAAGTTGATAAACCAACCGCCCGATTGGGTCTGTGGGAGTCAAATGTCCCGCGCACGCCTTTGCCGCTTCTACAACCTCTGCGAACGATTCGCTGGCGGTGTAGGCGTTGGCAAGGTTAAACCATTGGAAGGAATTCCCGGGATTCTCCTCGACCTCGCGCCTCAACATCGTGATTGTCCGGTCGATCTTGCCCTTGGCCAACATTTCGCTGGGCCGATATCCATAGTGCCGGATCAACGCTCCATCCAAATTCGCCCACGGCAGTTCCGCGGCAGTTAATGCGGGCAGGATTTGTTCGTGAATTCGTCCGGCGAACCGCACATCATCCCGCAGTTGGAATAGTCGCACCGGCTTGTGGCGGTACTGAGCCGACTCCGAATGATCATCGGTGAAATTCACGATCTCGATGGCAAAGCCACCAAAGTGGGGCCTTACGATCGCTCGGTGGATCGCCTCGATGGAACCTACTGCGAGCTCCTCATCGGCGTCGATCCAGAATGCCCAATCGCCGGTCGCCAGCGCCAACGACTCATTTCGTGCCGCAGAAAAATCGTCCGTCCAGTCGTAACGGCCGATTACTGCCCCAAACTCTTCCGCGATCTCCAAGGTGCGGTCTGTGGAGCCGGTATCCACGACGACGATCTCATCCACCAAACCCGCCAGGCTGCCCAAGCATCTTGGTAAATGGGCCTCTTCATTCTTGGTGATCAGGCACGCGCTAATGCGGATTCCGCCACTGGCCTCCAATTTGGGGAACAGCGTGCGTATAACGGACTTCGCGGCGAGAGCTTCCGGATCGCCCAAACCCACTTTCGCGGCCAACTGCTCTCGACACTGGAAATGGTCAGCCAAGGCTTGCGCGATTTCGCGGCTGACGTCGGACTCCAAAATCCGGGGGAGCAAATCTAGCGCATCGGATTCGCGCGCGGAGTAAAGGTGAATGATGGCTTCGCCGGCTAAAGCATCCGGGTGGTCCGGTTGGAGTTTGCGGAATTCTTTGACAACCGCCGTTGCCGAAGTTGCGTCGCCCGCTTTCAGTAACCGCCAGACTTGGCGCGCAAGGGACGCTTCGGAATCGGAGCTAGGCGGCATGGTTCAGTTCTCGAACCTTCGCCAAGTGCTTTCGCGCCCCGGCGATGGAGAACATCTCGTCGCGGAGTAATCGCTTAATGGTGAAAACCGTCTGGATATCACCCGGCCGGTATCGGCGCTGGCCACCTTCGGTCCGCTCTGGATCCAGAAATTCCTCGAACTCCTTTTCCCAGTAACGAAGCGTATAGACCTCGACCCCAGTAATTCGAGCCGCTACGCTAATGCTTACCGCTTGTTCGCCTTTTTGACGCTTGTCCGACACGTTGTGCAAAACTCCCCGGCCATCGGCCTTCACAAGGAGTTATTGGCAAATGCCGGTGATTTTGCAGGGTTTACCGGTTTTGCCGGGAATCATTCGCTGACCAGATACTCCGCAACCAACTCCGAAGTATCCAGCAATGCGTCGATATGCGTGCGTTCGTAGCCGTGACTTGTATCTACGCCCGGACCGATGAGCGCGACTTCAGCTCTGCCTCCGGATCGCCAATAGGCGCTGCCATCCGAACCATAAAACGGATAAATGTCGGTCTTCAGATCGATACCGCGATGGTCGGCGATGTCCTGAATTTTGTTGGTTAACCGCTTGCTATAAGGTCCACTGGAGTCCTTTACGCAAATCGAGCAGTGGAATTCATCCCCGCGCAAACCCTGGCCGATGCACGCCATATCCAAAACGAGCAGTTCTTGCAAGTCGGCAGGGAGTCCATCCATGCCGCCATGCCCGACTTCTTCAAAGTTACTGATGAGCACCGTCGTCCGTTGGGCGGCCGTCGTTCCGCTGTCCCTGAGCGCCTTGATCGCCGCCAATACGCATACCACGCAGGCTTTGTCATCGATGAACCGCGAGCGAATGAACCCGGCTTCACTCGTCTCCACGCGCGGATCGAAGTAAACGAAGTCGCCCACCTCGATTCCCAGCAACCGGGTCTCCTCCGCGCTCGACGTCCGCTCGTCCAGTCGCACTTCCAGATTGTCCGCGTTGCGGGCAGCGGTGTTGGCATCGCGATTCACGTGCGCGGCGCCATTCACCATCACCACGGAACCGCGAACTTGCCGGCCGGAACGGGTGGCAATGCCAACGCCTTCGCTTTCCACCGTCGGCCACATCAACCCGTTCAGCGCGGTCAGACGCAATCGGCCGGAGGATTTGACTTCGGCGACCATCGCTCCCAACGTGTCTACATGAGCGCTGAGGGCCCGAGGCCGGTCGTCCCGAAGTCCATCCAAATGGGCAAGGAGCGCGCCCTTGGGAGTTCGCTCCGTCTTGACTCCCATGGAATCCAGCTCGCCCTGCACGAATGAAATCGCATATTCGGTATCTCCGGTTGGGCTGGGGGTGTTTAACAGGTCGACTAAAGTCTTCGTCAGGTAATCAGCGGTTATTTGAAATCGGGCCACACGTCGCTCCTTCGGGCGTTTTTACCCGAGAGGTCGGATAATAATGCAGTCATGCGTTTTGCACTGCTCTTCGGTTTGCTATTGGTCGTGTCAGGCGGATGCAGTTCCCTGCCCAAACCTGCCACCGAGCGAATTCAGGAACGCGAAGCCGCCAAGGCCGCCCGGTTGCCGAAAGATCCCAGCGACGCCGCCGTCTTTGCCGAGCTCAAAAAAGCGGGCCACAACTTTTCCAAGGAGACCAAGGTGGACTTCTATCTGCGCTTCCCGGAAGAGGGAGCGGCTCGCGGGGCGCTCCAAGCCTATTCCGGCCAAGGCTATACCGGAGATGTGAGTCAGCAGCAGGGCTTCTGGGCCTGTCATCTGCAGCGGAAAATGGTGCTCACGGCCGATGAAATCGACCTTGCCCGATTTGGATTCCGGGATATTACGGTGAACAACGGCGGGGAGTATGACGGTTGGGGCGCTGAGGTTGTGAAGTAGCGACTCTATCCTGAGAACTTTGCCCGTAGCTCCCTAAATCGTAGGCTGCGTTTCCAGTTCTAGGAACAGAAATTCTGTGATCTGCTCTCCGATCGCCATTTGCCAGGATAAGTTTCTTACGATTTTGGCACTTTCTTTCCCGTCAATTACCCGCGCTTGACCCAATCTAAGAAATCAACTGCAAGAAAACCTGCAAATATTTCATCGGATGTCAAGATGCACAGACGGGGATGAATTCGAATCACAGAATAATCCTCTTGGAGTTGCAACAACAGGTGCTTCCCGACTACCCCGTACGTGATAGTTGACGCTGGCATAACATCTCTGGACTCTATGAAGACCTTTTGATAATTCAAGAACTCTGGAACAACGACTGCCCGGTCCATAAATCTTGGTTTAAAGCCTACTAAATCGAATCCACGCAACTCGGATTCGGGTCCTAAATTTAAACTGCTTTCGAGAAACTTTCCCCATTCTGTCGAGATCTCAGTGACCGCAGCAAAATTTCGAGTCGGGTCCTGCACCTGTTTCATAGTCAAACAAAGATCGAAAAACTTGGAATCACTCTCGGATTCCACAAAATAACTTTTGGAATTACGAAGGTTCATTTCTTGAGAATTGCATTTATTGCTGCTCTTCCAATGGCTATCCACCTTCTACTCTTCGGAGCTTTGCTTAAGACGGTAATTACTTTTCCTGTCTTCCTATCAAGAACTACTCCCTGTTTATATTTGTTCGAATATACAATGTTTGTGTCGGTTACTGGATCGTAATAACCGCCGCCGGTTCTTAAAATATCAACAAGATCCTGAATTTGATCCAACCTCTCCAATGCTCGCTGCACTCCATGCTCGGTTATTTTTATCCCATACTTCTCTAGGTATTTAATAACTTGCCCACGCACAGTTGCGAGGAATTCCTTACCTGCAATAACGCCTTCACGAATTAGCTCCTTCAGAGTTGCAAAATTCGCAGTCACGGAGTCTCGAGAAGGAACCGTTTGCAAGCCCTCTGGATCAACAGACTTGATCGGATTGTTGTCGCAGTACCCGTACCAGTTCCTTCCGTCCTGAACAGGATCCCGGGTCAGGAACCGGCCGGTTGAGGGGTCATAGTAACGGTGCCCCAATAGCTGCAGACCCGTCTCGTCCGACTGGTATCCCCAACCGCCGGCAAATCCAAACGGAGTGGGATTGGAACCAGTGGAACCCGTCTGCAATCCAAAAGCGTCGTATTGGCGGGTGTCGGTCACCGTCTCCGAGGAGTTGGTGAGTGCCTTGGTCGAGCCCAGATAGTCTTGGTGCGACCACTTGGAGACCCCGCTTCTGCGCTCCGATATTCCCGGCGTATACACCGCCGCCCCGTCAT
>DATFHI010000095.1:0-9030 GCA_035248525.1 Fimbriimonadaceae bacterium
TCAATAAGCATCCTGGACAACCGCTTTCACAAGTACAGGATTTCACGAGTTGGAGCGCTCCGAGAGCCCATCCGGAAGAGGCTTCAAAGAGCTTTTCGCAAAGACCGACGCCGCCAGGAGTCTGGTCGTAGGTGAAGACTGCCGGGGAGAGGCAGTCCGGATGAAATGCGTACCAGGAGCTGCCGAGGTCTCCACGGTCGCAACCCGCAAGCAGAGGAGCCAAGGTCATAAGTGCGTGTTCCGTGCCGTGAACGCCACCTAAGTAGTTGGCGGGATCATCCCCAGGCAAGGGATTTGGCAAGCTCCAGATGACGGCCAGGGTGTCAAAAGTTTGGGGGGGCAGGTTCAGTTCTTCCATTCCCAGAATAGTGTCGCCATCCAGCGACTTCTGTTTGTAACCGATGACGGCAGTTGTAACCTTCACTCCACTTAGCGCTACTGAACCATGTGCCTTGAGCGAAACCTTCGGCTCGATGACCGACTGCACGATCGGCTGCGTGTAAAAGGTGGCATTGATGGATTCCAGGTGCGCAATCCCAGCATCGAGGTCCAGGTCAACACCGATAAAGGAGGCTCCCCGATGCAGGTAGATGGCCCCTTCATGAGCGTTCTGCATGGCTCGCCAAGCCTCCATGGTCCCGAGCTCGATACCGTTATGAATCAGGAGCACTTGGTCGCCGCGTGAACCTCGGATATTGACTTTCGGTGCAGGTGGCTCATGTGATGGATAAAAGAACATGCCGTTTTGGAACGACAATTCTCCACTCCGGTCCATCGTCTCAGCGAGCTCTAATGCATTCGCATCGAATCGCTCCAGTTCACTGGGGGAAAGTGGCCGTTCATGGGCCGCGCAAAGCAAGTGTTGAGACAATATCTGAGGATTGCCGGCGTGAATGGTTACGGATTCATTTCTCGCGTCGAGCAGGGTTTCTGGCTCCCTAATTAAGAATTGTTCCAGGGGGTCGTTCTGGGCGACGAGAATCGCAAGTCCGTCATGAACACCTCGTCCGGCACGACCAGCTTGCTGAAAAAAACTCGCAATGGAGCCCGGGTAGCCGTTCATGACGACCGCGTCCAGGTCCCCAATGTCGACGCCGAGTTCCATTGCGTTGGTCGCGCTCAAACCCAGGAGGTCGCCCTTAAAAAGGTCCTTCTCGATTTGACGCCGTTCTTTCGGGGTGTAGCCGGCACGATAGCTCTCGACCTTCTCAGGTTCAACCTTTCCCGCAGACTTCAAGCGATCTCTGGTGTATTTAAGGACCAGTTCCGCAGAGATCCGCGCGCGGCTGAACGCCAGGGTCCGTTGCCCAGCTTCAGAAAGCATGGCAACCAACTCAGAAGTCACCACGTTGGTGCTTAGCCTCACATCCTTGCCAATTTCGGGCGGATTCCAAAATACGAATGTTCGCCTGCCTTTGGGAGAACCATCCTCATCGATCAATTCTCCGTTCCTTCCGGTCAGCTTTTCGAACAGCTCTGTCGGATTGCCAATCGTCGCGCTACACGCAATGATTTGGGGATAGGATCGATGCCATTCGCAGAGTCGAAGCAGCCTCCTCAGGACGCTTGCCACATTCGATCCGAAAACCCCACGGTAGACGTGCATTTCGTCGAGGACGATGAGCCTCAGCGACTTCAGGAATCTAGTCCAAAGCTCATGCCCGGGCAATATGCCGATATGGAGCATGTCGGGGTTGGTGAGAATGATATGGGCGTTGCGGCGCAACGTGGATCGGTGACTAGCCGGCGTGTCGCCGTCATATGTTCCGATACGCACGGATGCGGGCGCCAGCGCCTCCATCCGCTGCATTTGATCCTGCGCCAGCGCTTTGGTTGGAAACAAATAGAGCATGCGAGCGGCGGGCTCCGTTAGCGACCACTGAATGGAAGGCAGGGTATAGCAGAGGGTCTTTCCGCTGTTTGTTCCTGTAACCACTACCAAATCCTTGCCCGACATGGCCAAGTCGTACGCCTTTGCCTGATGGGAATATAAGGATTGAAGTCCCCTAGCTTCGAGCTTTTCCGCAAGTTCCTTATGGAGTGGGGAATGGAGATCGGCAACGACCGCTTGCCGCGGAGGCGTGGTCTCTATGTGGACAATTTGCTCTTTTAGCGCGGGATCGCGTAAGACTTGCTCCCAACCGGGGCTATTCAGACTCGTCCGGCGACTCATCTTCCGGTTGCTCCACGAAATCTGGGTTCTCGATCACCTTCACCTTTTTGCGCTGAACTATTTTCACCGCCCAAACGCTGATCATAAAGAGGATGGACAGAGGGACGGCCATCATCAGCATCGTGAGGGGATCGTTACTTGGAGTGAGGATCGCCGAAAGAATAAATACGAAAACGGTTCCGTGCCGCCAATATTTGGCGAGAGTTTGAGCGCTGAGTAAACCCATTGCGCCGAGTCCATAGACCACGACTGGTAATTGGAATCCGAGTCCAAATGCCAGAATCAACTTCACTTGGAAGAGGACCATCGAACCCGGTTCTTGGTACAGGCTTGAACCTGGGAATTCGCTTAAGTAGGAAACAAACCATCCGATGGCCGCCGGGAGGCACCACCAACAAAAAAGAGCGCCCAAGGCAAAAAGTAGTACGGAAATCGGCGCAATTCGTCTCAGTGGACGTTTTTCGTTGTCCTTGAGCCCAGGTGCGATAAAGCCCCACACTTGGTTCATCACGATCGGCATGGCGAAGACCAAACCGATGATGAAGGACATCTTCATCTTGAGGACGAATGGACCCGTAAAGTGGGCGAACGGCTCTTTGTAGTCCGAACCCTTTGGCAGGGATGATTTCAGACCCTCTTCTACGATGTGGGCGAAAAAGCCGTATACGTAGGGTTCCAAGAACCAACCGATTACCCAGCCCAAAACGATCACCTGGATGCAACGGACGAGCCGATTTCTTAGCTCCTCGAGGTGCTCGAATAAAGTAGCGCGCAACTCCTCCGATTCTTCGGAAGAGTTGCGCTTAGAGAGTCTGGGTTGGGCGCTCACCGCAACCCCAGTTTACTGTTCAAGGATGAAGATGTACTGCTGTCTGATTCGAAGGTACTGAACCTGAGGAGCGGCTCCTCCGCTTCGGCCCTGGCCCTGGCCAAATCCCCCGCTGCGACCTTGGCCTTGCCCGAAGCCGCCGCCGACATCTCCACCTTCGATGCCGCCGCCAGTCTTGCCTTGTCGGACATTCGCTTGTCCAGGAAGTCCGACTCCCCCGCCAGTCTTGCCGCCACCGGAGCCAGCTCCGGGTCGCGCACCGCCACCAGCTGCCGATGGTCCTGCGTTACCCCCACCACCAGCGCCTTGGCTTTCCATCTTTCGGTCGATCGTCATGTCGCGAACGCTCTTCATGACGATTCCTTTGTCCAAGGCAAACCAGATCGTTTCTGTAAGTTCGATTTTATCATCCGCGAACGAACTGCCGCGCGCCTTCAACTGATCTCCTTCAATGCTCTTAGTGCTTTGAGTGATCGTGTTCTTAATTTTTGCGCAAGGATGGCCCATTTCCCATTCCACGCCGACAAATTCGCCGCGTGCCGGGAATTTGCTTGTCAAGCGAGTGACTTCATCCTTTCGGTCGAGGTCTAATATCCCATTCTGGAATCGGGACTGCCAAGAATCGCCTGGCCGAACTGCCTTCTCTGGAAGAGTGGGCAATGGATACAGCGCGTAGAGGTTGAGATTAACGTCTTCGCCAGTTGAGCCGGACGTACCTTCCATAGCAAAGTAATTGGGCACCGAGCCGAAGATCTCACGACCAGTGTTTGAGATCCGCATATAGATCGGATGCATCATGTAGTCGAAATATTTCGTCGGTTCGCCAGTATTGCCGCTCGTTAAAACCACCCAGTCCTTACCAGGAGTTGTGAGTGCTTGTATTCGAACTAGACCGTCACCATTTCCGTAGGAGTTGTCCACGGCATAAAGCAGTCGAATCTTTTCCGCCTCGAGTGGCAATTCCGCAGGTCGGCCGCCCGCTCGGTTTTGAGTTCCAGAAATGGTCGAAAACGCCGCGCGGACTTGGAGTCCATAAACCAACTGGGTTTTTGGAGCAAATTTGTATCGGAGTCGGAAACCGTTCGCCGGAATCGCAATGCTTGCGGAGTTCGCGACGTTTACCGTCACTGAAGAGCGATCGACAATTCGCGGATTTTCGTTGTAATCCACGTACAGCACCATCTCGAGGTTCACCTTGCCGTCGGCGATGCCGCGACCCTTGGTATCCAGAACATAGTTGTAGTACTTACCCTGAAGAGGTGGAACTACTGCTTCGACGAACTTTCCATTGAGGAATACGCCAACATAGCCACCCTGTGGGATGCTGTTCTTGGGGATCAGAACGCTGACTTTTTCGCGTACCTTCGACCCATCCGCGGGGCGTACAATCGTGAAGGGAGCTTGCGCAAATGCTGCGCCCACCGCTGCCACGAAGACGAGAGTTAACAACGATCGCTTCATTCAGAATCCTCCGAGACGCCACGTCGGGCGCTCGATCTAGTAAGCATTATGACGTTCATTCTTTGTTCGAGGTCACAAACCTTGCGTCCTTTCTTCAATTTCAATATAGGGATTACGCCAATCTGGGCAAAGATATACGCCTGTCCACCATAATAGGGTGTCTTCATGCCCGTAATCCTCGACTTAGAAACCTTGAATCCAGAGCAGCGCGAAGCGGTTGAGTGGCCCGGCGGTCCGCTGCTGATTTTCGCGGGGGCAGGTTCAGGCAAGACGCGAGTAATCACCCACCGAATCGCCCGGTTGATTCGAGACGGCGTGCATCCGGGCCGGATTTTGGCCGTCACGTTCACCAATAAAGCGGCGAGGGAAATGAAAGAGAGGATCTCCACCCTCGTGGGGGATCAAATCTCGTCCATGTGGATTGGAACATTTCACAGCCTTTGCGCTCGAATGCTGCGCATCGATGGCAAGGCAATTGGGATTGAGTCGAATTTCGTAATTTATGACGATTCGGATCAACTTTCCCTTATCCGTGAAATTTTCAAGGCGAAGAACATCGATGACAAGTCGATCCAGCCTCGAAGTGTGCTGAATGAGATTTCAAGCGCCAAAGAAAAACTACTCACTCCGGAGAAGTTCAGCGACAAGGCAACCGGCTTCTTTGAAAGGGTTGCGGCTGAGGTTTACAAGTCGTACAACGCGCTCCTGAAGAAGGCGAACGCACTCGATTTCGACGACATCCTCTTCTACACCGTGAGGTTGCTCGAGCAGAGACAGGATGTACTCGAAAAGTACCAAGAACGGTTTTTACATGTTTTGGTCGATGAGTACCAGGACGTCAACTTCGCCCAATACCAAATCGTCCACCACTTGGCGGGGAAGCATCGAAACGTCGTCGTAGTCGGCGACGATGATCAGTCCATCTACGCTTGGCGAGGTGCGGATGTTGGATTGATTCTGCGCTTTGGCTCCGATCATCCAGACGCCAAAATCGTCAAGTTGGAGCGTAACTACCGCTCCACCAAGAACATTCTCGCGGCGGCGAACGCAATCATTCAAAAGAACCGCGGCCGGGCCAATAAACAGCTTTGGACAGAGAATGATGAAGGAACCCCGATTACCCTGACCCAAGCCGGCACTGAGCAAGACGAGGCGATGATGGTTGCCGACGCCATCCTCAAAGATGTGCGAACAGGGCGGCGCAACTACGGCGACTTTGCGGTGCTTTATCGCACGAACGCACAATCCCGCGTCGTTGAAGAAGCCTTTCTCACCATGCGCATCCCCCACGTTCTTGTGGGCGGAGTTCGGTTTTATGAGCGCAAAGAAGTTAAAGACATGCTCTCGTACTTGCGCCTGACTTTTAACCGCCAGGACGATGTTTCAGTACGGCGGGTCATTAACAATCCGACTCGAGGCATTGGCGCCGGGGCGATGTCGAGCATCGAGGGTTGGGCTTCGGAGAGAGGGCTACCGTTATGGCAAGCGTTAAAGGAGCAGGAAGTGCAGTCCGGCCTGCCCAAGAAATCGGCAAGCGGTCTCAGGGCCTTCATCAGCGCGATTGAAGACGCGGCCGAACTTGCGGAAAATGGGCCGGTAACCCCCGTCCTCAAGTCCCTCATGAACAATTCCGGCTATCTGGAGATGCTCAAGGCGGAAAGGTCGGAAGAATCCATCTCGCGGTTGGAAAACCTTCAAGAGTTAACCAATGTGACAATGGAGTACGACGCCACCTCGGAATCCCCATCGCTTGGTGGGTTTCTAGAAAGCGTATCTCTTGTGGCCGACGTGGATAATCTCGCCGAGGGAGGGGAAGCGGTTACCTTGATGACACTCCACTCGGCCAAAGGCCTCGAGTTCCCAGTTGTATATTTGGTGGGCTTGGAAGAAGGCGTATTTCCTCATTCTCGATCCTTGACATCCGACTCAGAGTTGGAGGAGGAGCGCCGGCTTTGTTACGTCGGAATGACACGGGCTCGCGAAGAGTTGCACTTAGTGCACGCACACCGACGCTCGCTATACGGGCAACCCAGCTTCAACCGCCGTTCCCGCTTTTTGGACGATCTGCCGGCGGAAATACTCGATACCCTTTCCCATTCCGGTTATGCGATGCCCGCCGATACCCGGAGCGTTTATCAGGAAAGGTCTGGATCCTACCGAACCCCAACTCCTGCGGCAAATATTTTCGAGCCCAAACCGGCATTAAGGTCGCCGAGCTACAAACCTCCGTTTGAAGTTGGGCAGCGCGTGCGTCACGGCAAATTCGGGATTGGAGTGGTGGTCGCCTGCAACCCGATTCGAAACGACACCGAGGTCACCGTCGCCTTTCCCGGAGTTGTCGGAGTGAAGAAGTTAGCCCAAAGCTTTGCCAAACTCGAGGCGGTTGCTTGAAAAAGCTCCTTCTGCTGTTGGTCTTCGTTGCCGGAGGCTGCGGAGCTCAGCAGGATTGGATGCCGTTGGAGCTGGGTCGTACATCTCACTATTCCGTATCCACCGAGTTTGGGAAGTACATAACGAAACTCAGGGTTTCTCGGCAAGTCTCCATCGGATCTGAAGATGGAGTTGCCCTCACCGGCCCGATGGGCGAATCCCACATTGGTTGGAAGGATGGCGTTCTATTAGTGGAGAGATTTCCCGGCGCCCGATTTTCTCCCCCCATCCCAATGCTCGTCGATAGCCGGGACAGACTTAGGAAGAGTTGGAAGGGCACGGTCCAAGGAATTTGGGGCAGCTTTCAAGGCACCGCGACCATGGACCAAGGAATGGTGGAAGAAGAGATTGGCGGGATCAAGGCAAGCGCGCTGAAGTCCGACCTCACGATCCAAAACCCAAGCGGGAAGTCGATTCGCGTGCAAACCCTCTTTCAGCCTGGAATCGGGATCGCCGCCCAAAAGCAGTGGCTTGGGGGCGACCTGATGGTGTGGATCGAGCGGCAAAGCAGCTCTTGAACGACCTTACTGGAGTTCGGTGCGAGCAAATTCGGCAGGTTATGAGGAAAACTGCCGACGATTGTAATGTCCTCCATGGAACAGCCGGCAATTGTCGAAGGTCTTCGATCCGTCACTTTGAAAGAAGTCAGGTCCAACCCGAAGGTTAGGAAATTAATCGACGGCGCGAATGAAGTTATGCGTGCAATGGGTTACACCGAGCATGGCCATCGCCACGTCGGAGTTGTTTCCAGCATCACCCGTTACATCATGGAGGGCCTACAATTACCCGCACGAGAGGTGGAACTTGGCCAGATCGCCGGATATCTCCACGACATCGGCAATGTGATCAACCGGGTCGACCATCCCATATCGGGAGCAAACATCGCGTTTACCATTCTCAATGAAATGGGGATGGATCCCGCGGAGATTGCCCCGATCCTGGGTGCGATCGGAAACCATGAAGAATTGGCGGGCGTACCGGTCTCCAATATGTCCGCGGCGCTCATCATTGCCGACAAGAGCGATGTGCACTACAGCCGGGTGCAGAACCCAATTATTGAGACCTTTGACATTCACGATCGAGTGAACTACGCGGTTCAGAAGAGCCGCGTTGAGATGCGACCAGAAGACCATTCCATCGAGCTCACCCTGGAGGTCGATACGAAGCAAGCAACGGTGATGGAGTACTTCGAGATCTTCCTGAGCCGCATGGTGATGTGCCGAAAATCGGCTGAAGTCATTGGCTACCGCTTTTCTCTACGAGTCAACGGGACGGTTCTGGAGTAAGACCCTCCCGGAATGCGAGGGCAAATCAATCCTGACTAACGGGAAGCAGCTTTTTTGCGTCGCTTGCGAATAAGCGCGACCGCTCCGAGTCCTAGAGCTGCGATGCTGGCCGGCTCCGGTACCGGGGCTGCCGTGACTACAAGGTTGTCCATCTCGAATCCATTATCCGTGAAGGAACCATCGCTTCCAAATTGGAATCTTAGCGTCACCATCTGGCCATCAAATGCCGATAGGTCGAATAATGCAATCCCACTATTTCCTCCGCTATCCGGAGAGCTATCGTAGGCGAATTGGCCGAGATTTGGATGGTGATCGTGCACCAAATCGATGAACTGCATATTGGAAGTCAGCGTGGGCATCAGCAGATCATTCGGTGGGGAAATCGCGCCCGTGTTGGCCAGCACGTTAAACCGGTCGAAATGAGTTTCGAATTCGCCCAGATAGTCAAACGACATCGAGACGCCAGACCAACCGCTAAGGTCTAAAGTAACCTCGTAAAAACTGTATTCGTCGTCTACGTACCCACTCTGGCCGTGGCCCATCATCAACGTTCCGTTGTTCAATGCGTTGGAATTATTGATTCCAAAGTTGCCACTGACAGATTCATTTGCCCCCAATCCGGATTCAAAATCCTGGCTGAACACCTGAGCTTGTGCGGCGACACTGACCGTCACAAACGTGGCCAAAAATAAAGATTTGTACATAAATCAATCCTCTCTAGCAATTCACGGTAACCCGCAATTCGTATTGGAATTCGCACAATGTGCGCCTCAAGTATAAAGTGGACTTTGGTATTTATTCCAGGTATTTTTACCGAATCTTTGCCCGTAAGTAATAATTTAGTACCGGAC
>DATFHI010000096.1:0-3514 GCA_035248525.1 Fimbriimonadaceae bacterium
AGCCGAAAGATTAGCCTGGATCATCGGCATGGCCGAACGATATGAGGTTTCGGCAATTGGAGTGAGTTCGGGCGGCATTATCGATCCTCGCACCGGTAGTTGCTGGGCAGCCAAGGAGTACCTAATGCCGAATCAGATCGGTATTGAGTTTTCCGAAAGGACACTGGGGAAACCAACTTTTGCGCATGGCGACGGACATGCCACGGCTTGGGCGCACGCTTGCCTACCGGAGTTCGCCGGCAAGCGGGTAGCCACGCTGGCGCTAGGCACGGGAGTTGGTTGTGGATTTGTCCAAGAGGGCAGAATTTGGGCAGGCAGAAAGGGGGAATACCCTCGAATTAACGATTTATCCACGGTTACCGGAGCCACGTTTGAAACGCTACTGGGCGGGCTAAACCTTGGCCCCGATGCGAACGAATACCAGAAATCAACCGCCAAAGAGGCGTTCCGAAACGCCGTATTCGTCATCGAAAACCTATATTTCCCTGACGTTATCGTCGTCGGTGGTTCGGTAGGGCTATCCGATTGGATGCGGGATGAGGTTGCGGCGGCAGGCGCAATTCCAAGCCCATTTGGTATCGATGCGGGACTATATGGAGCGGCGGCCTTAGTTCTCTTCCCTTCAGGGGTTGGCGAGTAAACTCTGCAGCCTATGCCCGAGTTGTTGTTGGAGCTTGGCTGCGAAGAGCTTCCCGCCGCGTTCATCGAGAAAGCCGCAAATGACCTGCGTTCAAAGATTTTCGAATCGTTGAGTGCGACCAAGCTTGTCAAATCCGACGCCAAATCCGTGGTCATGGGCACTCCCCGAAGGTTGATTGTTTCGTTTGCGGAGGTCGAGAGTCGCCAACCGGACGAGCGAAAGGAAATCCGCGGCCCCGCGCTCCAGGCAGCCTTTGATGAGCAGGGAAACCCCACTCGGGCGCTGGAGGGATTCTGCAAGAGCAACGGAGTCGATGCCTCTGCACTGAGAAGGGACGAAAAGTACGTCTGGGCGGACAAGGAGGTAGCGGGGAAGGCAACCGTTGACCTTCTTTCTGAGTTGCTTCCTCAAGCCATAAAGTCACTCTCCTTCGACAAAACCATGCGGTGGGGATCGGCGCGGATGCGATTTGCCCGGCCCATTCGGTGGATATTGGCGGCGTTCGGTGGAGAGTTGGTTCCATTCTCAGTCGAATCTGTCCAATCGACTCTGGCCACGCAGGGGCATCGCTTTTATTCACCCGATATGTTTGAGGCGCGGAGCCTAACCGCGCTTTTAGATGGATTAAGAAATCGATTTGTGGAGCCGGATGCGGAAGTCCGCCAGGATCGAATTCGCCGCGGCGCGAAGGACATCTCTACAGGAGAACCGGTGCTCACGGAAGCCCTGATCGACGAAAACACCTACCTCACCGAATGGCCAACCGCAGTGGAGGGACAGTTCAACGAGGAGTTTTTGGAGTTGCCCAAACCGGTACTTATCACGGCGATGGCCAAACACGAAAAGATGTTTCCAGTTCAGACGGCGGACGGAAATCTCACGAATCGATTTGTATTCATCAGGAATTCAGGAGAGGACGAAACCGTTCGGCAAGGCAGCGAGTGGGTGCTTAATGCCCGGTTCAATGACGCCCGCTTCTTTTTCGAAGAGGATCGAAAGCGAACCTTGGAGCAGTTCCTTGAGCGGACTTCCACCATCGTTTTCCAAGAGAAGCTGGGCAATGTTCGGCAACGCGCAGACCGCCTCAGCAAATTGGCGCAGCGCATCGCCGAAGTCACGGGCGGAAGTAAAGAGGAGCAGGTGCTGGCGCGGACGGCAGGGCTGTATTGCAAGGCCGACCTTGCAACTGGGCTTGTTAGCGAACTTCCGTCCTTGCAGGGGATCATCGGAAGCGAATATGCCAAACGAGAAGGGATGCTGGACGATGTCGCCTGGGCAATCGCCTCGCACTACGATCTCGGCAAGAATCCAAACGTAAATTGCGATGGAGCCAAGACCGCCGTTCGCGTGACCATGGCGGACCAACTGGACAAGTTGACGGGATACCTTGGCCTTGGCTTGGAACCAAGTGGAAGCAGCGACCCGTTTGGATTACGAAGAGCCGCCACGATGCTGATCGAGGCCGCCCTGATGTGGGGCGGGGCAATCCCGTCCTTTTCCCAACTGCTGTCGGAGGCTGCGGGCTTCTACCGAGAACAAGAAATCGCCCTTGATGAAGAGAGCGCCCAAGCCGCCCTTTCCAGGCTTTTTGAATCTCGGTATGAGTCGATGCTCACCGGAGTTCGCCACGATATCTTGAACGCCGCGATATTAGACGCAAAGCCCGACGAAACGAGCATGCCCCGACGGATTCGACTGCGAATTCAGTGCTTGGAAAGTCTGTCCCGCGACACGCTCTTCGTCCAAACCGCCACTCGGCCCATCAACATCGTTGCTGACGCGCGGCGAAAGGGAATCGAATTCAGCGAGGAGAACCCGCTTCAGTACGTCGATGCAGATGCGCTGCAATCCGAAACCGCGTTCAAACTCCTCCAAGCTCTCAAGTTGCGTGCCGGCGAATTGGAGAAAGCGGTGCAAGATGAGCGAGTGGAAGACGTCGTATCTCTGACGCGGGCTCTGGAACGGCCAATTAACGATTGTTTTGAAGGGACGATGGTGATGGCGCCCCAAGAGGACATTCGATATTCCCGACTCTCCTTGATGAATGGTTGCGCGCACATTCTTTTTAATGCGGGCGACTTTTCCAAATTAACGATCCCGGGCAATGAAGATTCCAAGTAGGCTTTGGGCATGGATCCGACGCTTGCAAAGGCGATTGAATACCTAAAGGCCGAAGTCGCACCCAAAGCCCAGCAGATCGACGGCGACCCTGAGCTACTGAACACCGCCCTCGACGGATTGTGTTCCCGCGACCTCATGGCGTTGAAGCGGCCGGCGGAATACGGTGGACCAGCCGTGAGCGAATCCACGTTCCGAATTTTTCAGGAGGAAGTCGCTCGCGTAAGCGGCTCTTTGGCTTTCCTTCAGACCCAGCATCAAAGCGCGGTCTCGATGATTTCCAAATCGGAGAACGAAGAGCTGAAGTCGGAATACCTGCCGCAGATGGGTAATGGCGGAAAACTCGTCGGCATTGGATTCAGCCAACTCCGTCGCAGCGGTCCACCGGCGATAACGGCCGTCCAGGCTCCCGATGGATTTCTCCTAACTGGCAGCGTGCCTTGGATAACGGGCTGGTCGCTCTATCCAGAGTTTCTTGTGGGCGCAACCCTACCTGATGGTCGGGCGCTGTTCGCGATTGTGCCGTTCTCCAATCAACAAATGGACTCCGCTTCAATTGAATTCTCGCCCCCCATGAAACTGGCCGCAATGGAGAGCGCGATAACGGTTTCCGGAAAATTTGAGAACTGGCCTGTTCGTCAATCTTCAGTGGTTTTCATTAAACCCACGGATTGGATCAAGAACAACGACATGATCAATATCGCGCTTCAGGGCCATTTCGCAATCGGATGCGCTTTGGCGGGTCTGGACATTCTG
>DATFHI010000097.1:0-3148 GCA_035248525.1 Fimbriimonadaceae bacterium
AAGGGAATTAATGTCAAGACTATGCCGCATCCCGGTTTTCCGACGGATATGCAGCAACCCATGGCGGCCGTGCTGACCCTGGCAGAAGGCACCAGCGTCGTGGAGGAAACAATTTACGAGAGCCGAATCGGTCACGTCCAGGAACTGAATCGAATGGGAGCGAACATTCGAACTGAAGGTCGGTCAGTACTGATAACCGGAGTGGAGAAGTTGCGGGGAGCGAAAGTCGAGGCCAGCGACTTGCGCGCCGGCGCCGCTTTGGTGCTAGCCGGACTTGCCGCCAGAGGTGAAACGACCGTCAAGAATATTCATTTTATCGACCGAGGCTATGAAGCTTTTGAGGATACGTTGACGCAGTTGGGGGCTAACATTCGTCGTGTTCACGTGCCCGACGAAGCCAGCGCGATGGACGGCGCCTACTAAGTGAGACTCGCCCCAGAAATCGGGATCGATCTCGGAACGGCCAACATTCTTGTGTTTCGGCGCGGAAAGGGCATCGTGCTTTCCGAACCGACCGTGGTGGCCATCAGCTCTCAAAACGGCAAAGTCTTGGCGGTGGGGAATGAGGCGCGCGACATGCTTGGACGAACTCCCGGCAACATCGCCGCAATTCGACCTCTTAAGGATGGTGTCATCGCCGACTACAGCACCACGCTTAAGATGCTGGAATACATCTTGAATAAGACCTGTGGAGTTCGGCGGATGTTTAAACCCACCACGTTGGTTTGCGTGCCCAGCGGCGTGACCAATGTAGAGCGCCGGGCGGTTATTCAGGCGGCGAAGGAAGCGGGCGCCGGTATCGCCATGACGATTGAAGAGCCGATGGCGGCGGCAATTGGTGCTGGATTACCGATCGCGGCTCCCGGCGGAAATATGGTGGTGGATATCGGTGGCGGCACCACCGATATCGCCGTGATTTCCCTAGGCGGAATCGTCTTGTCCCACAGTTTGCGGGTGGGCGGAAACAAGCTCGACGAGGCCATCATTCGGCACATTCGCAATGCCTACAACCTGATGATCGGCGACCCGACTGCCGAAGAGATCAAGATCCAGATTGGCTCGGCCTTCCCGCTGCCCCAGGAGATGAGGATGGAAATTAGGGGACGCGATCTGGTCGCTGGACTTCCCAAGACGGTCGAAATATCGAGCGAAGAAGTCCGGGAAGCCTTAAATGAACCGGTTAGGCAGATCGCGGAAAAGCTTTGCAGCGTGTTGGAGGAGACTCCGCCGGAATTGGGCAGCGACATCATCGAGAGGGGAATCACCCTTACCGGCGGTGGAGCGTTATTACGGGGGCTCGACCGGTTGCTTCACAGCGTGACTGATATTCCGGTTCGAGTTGCGGACAATGCATTAAACTGCGTCGCAGTGGGCACCGGGCGCGCTCTGGAAGAAATCGACGCAATTCGGCAGAGCGGAGCCGTGGCAACGATATAGAATAAATGTGATGTTCAAGATCTTTGTCGCATTGCTCCTCACGATCGGCGTGGCATTCGCCGGGCAAAGTGGCGAGCGGCCCAAGATCAAGAAGACCAACATTGGCAAGGTGGATGAGGTCGCGCCGGTAACTCGCTCAGAAGCCGCGGCAATTTTCGCCCGCGCCAGGAAGGCAATCGTCGCTGCGCGGATTGCACAAATTCCGCTAAAACCCACGATCAACCCTGGGAATCAGACCGTCCCGCGCGAAGAGATCATTCTGGAGATGGCGAAAATCCTGGATCAATCTCGCAATTCGGTCAAGCTGCTTCCGCCGCCAGTTAAGTACAACCCTAAGTTCTTTAAAGTGCAATCCGCAAGTGCAAAATCTGCACTCAACCGCCTGGTCTCACTGGGCATGATCGCTCCCGTCGGCGCCTTGGCAACCGGCCCCAAGCCGGGAATTTCAGTTGCCCAATTTGGCGATTCAGTGGGATTTTTCCTGGCGAGAATGGCGGAAGTGACCCACAAACCCAGCCCCCGCTGGAGCCCGTATTTGATGCCGCCAACCAACTAGGGCCCGTGCCACAATAGGCACATGTCATCCGCCCCCGCGACGCAACTTCATCGTGTTGCCCTAAACACTTCCGATCCGGCGATTGCTGAGATGATCCATGAGGAAGAAGCGCGCCAAGAACATAACCTCGAACTGATTGCCAGTGAGAACATCGCGAGCTTGGCCGTTCGCCAAGCAATGTCGAGTGTGCTCACCGACAAGTATGCGGAAGGGTATCCCGGCAATCGCTACTACGGCGGTTGCGAGGTCGTTGACAAGGTCGAGGATCTCGCTCGCAATCGCGTGAAGGAACTGTTCCAGGCGCAGTACGCCAACGTTCAACCTCACTCCGGCAGCCAAGCCAATATGGCGGTGTACTTCACCTTTATCCAGCCCGGAGACCCGGTTATGGGCATGGATCTGTCCCATGGTGGCCACCTCACTCACGGCTCGGCGGTGAACTTCAGCGGTAAGTTTTACAACTTCACCCCTTATGGCATCGATCCAAAAACCGAGCGGCTCGATTACAGCCAGATTGCGGATACGGCCAAAAAGGTCAAGCCGAAAATGATCACGGTGGGGGCGTCGGCTTACTCTCGTGAAATCGACTTCAAAGCATTTCGCGAGATTGCCGACTCAGTCGGAGCATTTCTGTTCGCGGATATTGCTCACCCCGCCGGATTAATTGCCAAAGGATTCCTTCAAAGCCCGATCCCCCATTGCCATGTCGTGACCTCGACCACCCATAAGACCCTGCGCGGTCCCCGGGGCGGGATCATCTTGATGGGAAAAGACTTTGAAAATCCGTTCGGAATCGTTGCGCCCAAAAGCGGCCGGACCAAGATGATGTCCGAGCTGTTGGACAGCATGGTGATTCCGGGTATCCAAGGCGGACCGTTGATGCACGTTATCGCGGCCAAAGCGGTCGGCTTTGGAGAAAATCTGCGACCGGAATTTGGTGATTACGCCGCTCAAGTGATCAAGAATGCCAAAGCGTTGGCCGATGCCCTCATGTCGGACGGCTTCAACATCGTCAGCGGAGGAACGGACAATCACCTAATGCTGGTCGATCTGCGCAACAAAAACGTGACCGGCAAGGCGGCGCAAATCGCGCTCGACAAAGCCTCGATCACGTGCAACAAGAACGCCGTACCGTTCGACGACAAGTCCCCTTTA
>DATFHI010000098.1:0-6847 GCA_035248525.1 Fimbriimonadaceae bacterium
CTGGACATGACGGAAACGGGTGAGATGATCCTGCACCGGCTCCGAGTGGCGGGATACACCGGCGAAGCCAGTCTGTTCTCCCCGGACGCCATTTTCGAGATCCACAAATATTCCAAGGGCTATCCCCGACTGATCAGCCAAATCGCCGATAACGCCTTGATGATCGGATTCGTCCAGAAAGCCCAGTTAATCGATGGATTCCTGATTCACAACATCGTGAACGAATTCAATGGACAGGAGGCCGCATGAACCTTGCCGACGCCATCCGACAAGCCGCGCAAAACGTGGGACAGCCCGTCGCCGCGGGAACCGCAAAGATCGAAGTCATCGATAATCCGGCGCGATCTGCGCCCAAATCATCCACGGAGAGCACTATGGAGCCAGCATTCGAATCCGCCCGGCTGCCCGATCCGCCCTCGGCCGCCGTTTCGAATGGCGGAGTCGTGCGGCTCGAGCTATTTCTTTCACCGGAGCAACTGAGTGGCCTGTTTAAGGCCGTCGTTGCCAACCAGCACACGGTCATGACCCTTCGGGAAGCGGCGCAGTACCTGCGCATCGTCCCCAGCGCCCTCGAACAGATGGCTGCTGCCGGAAAGATTCCCGCCTTTATGATCGACAACAAGTGGCGCTTCTCGAAGAGCGGCGTCGACGAGTGGCTGAGTCTACAAGCGCAAAAACAGGAAATGGAGGCCTGATCCTATGGGATTTTTCACGAAGAAAAACTTTATTGGAATCGATATCGGACATCACAGCATCAAAGCCGTGGCGCTCGAGCGTCATGGTGATGGGTGGAGGGTCGTTCGATTCGCATCCACGCCAACTCCCATAGATGCGGTGAAGGACGGCGTGGTCGTCGACCTTCCAAGCACAGTTCAGGCCCTGAAATCGCTTTTGAAAGAGCACAACATTGGCGCCGGCGGCGCAATGATCGCGGTATCTGGAGGATCGGTGGTGGTCCGGCAAGTCCGGATGCCGAAGATGGCAGAAGCCACTCTTCGCAAGTCGATCAAGTTTGAAGCCAGCCGATACGTCCCAAGTTCGGTTGAAGACAGCTACATTGAATTCGAAATCATTGGCCCGGTCGACGACCAGCAGATGGATGTGTTGATGGTCGCGGCTCCCAAAGATGTCGTCGAAAGCCGCCTCCAAGCTTGCGAGGAAGCGGGACTCGAAGTCGAATCCGTCGACATCGAAGCATTTGCGATGTACCGCGCGCTTGTCGAGGCCGACATGGATCAAGAGTGGTCCGATAAGACGATCGCATTGGTGGACGTGGGTTCGGCCACGACCAACGTTTCCGTTGTCAGCCATGGCGTTTTTGCCATGACCCGATCGATCCCGCAAGGATCGGACACGCTGACTCAAGCGCTGAAGAGCTACTTCAAACTGTCCGATGAGGATGCCGAGTCGGGCAAGGCGCAACTGGATCTTCGGGAACTATTAGATGAATCTAAGCCGAAGGAAAATCCGCCACTGCGAGTACTCCAGCCCCACGTCGATGACCTGGTTCGGGAAATCAGACGCTCGCTGAACTATTACCAATCGCAGCAGCAAGAGGGAACAGCAAAGCAGATCGACCACATCCTGCTCACCGGTGGAGGCGCCAAGCTCGCCGGACTCTGCGATTACTTCAACCACAAGCTGTCGATCGAGACCACGCTTAACGACGTTTTCAACAACCCCAGATTCAGCCATTACGGCGATGCCGAGGAATCCGGCCTCGACCTATCAGTTGCATCTGGATTGGCCATGCGAGCATACGCAAAGGCGGCCTAGGACAAGACCATGCCACTCATTAACTTAATTCAAGAACAAAGATTGGCGCAGCAGCGAAACGAAGCCAAATCGAGAAGCTTCTTCTTCGTGTTCGTCGGCACTGCCGTCGCTTCTGTTGCTGGTTTCGGCTACTTCTGGCTCCAAGCAGAAGGGCTGTCGCGCGAAAAATCGCAGCTCGAGGCGCAGATTCAGAAGAACGCTCCGCTGGTCAAGCAGATCGACGAATACCAGACGGCTTATACCGAGCTGGCGCCACGCCTGAAAACGTTGGAAGACGCGCAACTCGTCAGCGGACGTTGGGGTCGAATCATGACCCACATCGCTCGCCAGACGCCTAAGCCCACTTGGCTAACCGGTCTTCGCGTATCCAACAGCGACCCGACCAAGCCGATCAATCTAAGCCTGGTTGGGGTCTCGTCTGGCCAAGAGCCAATTTCCGAGTTCATTCTGCGAATGCAGAACAGCAACGATCTCGAGAATGTGAACCTCAAATTCTCCCAGGAGAAGATGATGCAGTTCACCAAAGCTGTCGAGTTTGAGGTGACGGCGGACATTGTTGGAACCGCCGAAGCTAAGCCCAAGCAAGAAGGCGAAGGGGAGGAAACGAAGTGAAAAAGGGTCCAAATCCCAAGGCGTTTATGATCATGGCAGGGGGCACGCTTCTGCTAGGATTGGGCGCTTCCTATTTGGGTTATAGCCAGATGACCGAGGTGCAGGGCGAAGTATCTGCTCTCAAGGCCGAAGTCAAAGATGAGAAGGAAGTCCAGGATGAGCTCGACAAGGCGAAAGCCAAGCTGGACGAGTGCTCCTCAAAACTCCAGCACCTGGAGCAAGGAATCCCGGACTTTGCCTACATCCCAACTCTAATGACCGAGTTGGAAAAGACCGGCAAGCAATTCGGAATCAAAGTTCTGGGTGTGCGCCCGATCGTCAAGCAGACGGCGCCGATCAAGAAGGATGGTTCGTCGGACTCTACCCTTCCAGACAAAAAGGCTTATGAAGAGTTGGCAATCGAAGTCAAAGGCAATGGCAACTATGGCTCGATCATGCGATGGGTGAATTCGCTTCAGCAGTTCCCCAAGATCGTCGCCGCGCGCTCCGTGCAACTGTCGCCGAAGGCGGATCCGCTGCAAAAGGGGACCTCGCTCGACATGACGGTTGAACTCCGCGCTTACGTATTCAAACAGGTTCAACAGGCCAAGAAAACCGACCTGCAAAACAGATCGGCAAGCCTACAGGTGATTCGCAATGAAGGATGACAAGAAGAAACTCATCATTTTGGGCGCCCTCGTTGCCGTTTTGGCTGGGGTCGGCGCCTTCACGTTCCTGAGCGGCGGTTCGACGCCGACGCCTCCGCCCGTTGCAGCGACGACCGACACCAAGACGGACGACCCACAGCATACGACGGTAGTGGACGAGAACGGCAATCCGGTGAACGAGGAAGTGGCCACATCGAGCGTGAAGAATCCGCTCTATGCGGCGGAATTGCCACAGCGTGACCCATTCCAGGTATCCGGGTTTGGCGCCCAGGAATTCCAGCCGCGAGTTCCGCAGCCTATGCCTCAGCCTCGACCGGCCCCACGACGGCCGTCGGGACGCAGATCCAGCGGCGTTGGCGAATTCTCGATTCCACCTTATTCACCGCTTTCTGGCAGTCTGCCCGTAGCCGGCGGCGGATCGGTAACGGTTACTCCAACCGGACCCGATCCAAGCACCTTCGGTTACACCGTTTCCGGCACCATGACCGGCGGAAAACGCCCGGTCGCCGTATTCACAGATTCCAACGGGAACCAACGACTGGTACCCGTGGGTGGCTCACTCGATGGCGACAGCAAAGTTATCGCCGTCGAAAAGGGCGCCGTAACAATCGAACATCGCGGCAAGAAGCAGCGATTATCCCTGGGAGGGAACCCTAAATGAACAGCAAATCATTCCGAACGGGTGTTGGCATTCTTGCCCTCGCTCTTGTGTGCGGCGTCTCGGCCCAATCGCTGAGCGGCGTCTCGGCCAGGTCGCTCTACGGAGGGACTCAGCTTCAAATCAACGGCGACGATCTCGGCCAACCCAAGCAGAGTTGGTCCAAGTCTCATCGGACGCTTTTCTTGACCTTCAACGGCAAGTTGAGCTCCAAGCCCAAGACGGTCAAAGTTGGGGCCAACGGACTCAACTCCGCTTCCTTGAGCTGGGCTGATCGCAAGCCCGCAAAGGTTCGAGTCGCCCTCAACCTCGATAAGAGCGCAAAGCCGGAAGTCGTAAAGACGGACGGACTTTGGGCAGTTAACTTTAATGTTGGCGATGCGCCGCAGACTGCCGTATCCTCTCCAAAATTCCCGGACCGCGTGCCACCCATCAACGACTCATTCAAGTCGGTCGAGGTCATGGCCAATAACGTTCCGACGAGTGCGTTCACGAGTGGGGTCAAGGTCGATTTGGACTTTGTCAACACCGACATCGTACAGATCCTCAAGGCCCTTGCACTCCAGGCTAACGTCAACATCGTAACGTCGCCTGACGTGTCCGGAAAGGTCACCGTCACTCTGGAAGGAGTGAGCGTGAAGGACGCCTTGGATATCGTTACTGCCCTCGGCGGAGTTCGGTACGCGAAGGTTGGCAATACATTCGTGGTCACTTCCAACAGCCGATTCAGCGACACGATCCAACAGATCGGGGGCCGAATCGACGTAAGCAGCGAAACCCGAGTCGTTCCTCTTTACAGCGGTGAGGGCACGCAGATTAAAGCTGCGGTTCTCAAGACCGTCAACCCGTCCACCATCAGCGGCCGGTACGACCTCGTGTTGCCTTCAGACAAGGTAACGGTTGAGAACACCCAGAATATGCAGCCAACCAATCCGGCGGATGCTCAGGCGAACAATAACCCCACCGGAACTGAGATTAAAACCTCGTCCGTTACCGGCAGCGCCGCCAAGCGGGACGACTATATGGTTGTCGTGGGAACGCCCAGCAGAATGGATGAAGTGGTTCAAATGATCCGCAGCATCGACCGCCAGATTTGCGTGGCGATGGGAATCAAGACAACTGAAGGCACCGGCATGGTCCAGAAAACGTACGAGCCGAAAGGCATCGCCGCTGAGGACTTGCTTCGAGTGCTAAAGTCTGATCCAAGTTCGTTTGGCAACGTCAAGGTATTGGCTACACCGAAGGACTCGCTGAGTCGCCAAGCCCTTGTATTGAGCGGACGCGCGGCGGAAGTCGAGGACCTCCTCAGCGTACTTGAGAGCCTGGACACCGTCCAGAGCGGACCCACTGAATTCGCGATCATCGGCATCAAGTATGTGAAGCCTCAGGTTGCCTTGGCACAACTCACGGATACTTATCCCGGTTTGCGAGGTTCGTTGCTTCCCGCGCCCGTCGACCCGATGGTTGGCATCTCCTATAGCGGAAGCAAGTTGAACAACGACATGAACGCCGCTAAGAGCAATCAGGGCGGAACGGGTACCGGCGACGAGAATAGCCAGCAGACCAGTTCGCAAGTATCGGCGGGCGGTTCCAGCCCAGTTGGTACTTCGCTAACCAAGGACAACGTTGCCTCCGGCCTAGCTCTCGGGGATCACGAATCGGGCGGAACCGGTAAGAGCAATTCCGTACCCATGAAACTGCTACTTCGGGGAACCCGAGCTCAAATCGATGAGGCTCGTCGCTTCATCGAGATGATCGACGTCGCGCCGAAACAGGTTGCCGTTGAAGTGCGGGTGATGGAACTCAGCCGAGACGATGCCTTGAAGATCGGCCTAGATTGGAGCCTGCTCACCGGCGGCTCGCTGACCTCGCTTCGAATCAATCAGGGACTCGGCACCGCTTCCCAAACGGGTGGCATTGGCGCCGATCTTGGATTCAAGGGCGGCGGAACCGCTTCGATTTTGGGAGCCCTCGATTCGATCGCCAACAAGAATAATTTGCTGGCCCGACCCAATATGCTAGCTACCGACGGCGTCCCATCCACGGTCTTTGTGGGTGACACCGTGCGCTACGTGAAGAGTTTGCAGTCCACCCAGAACGGAACGACAGTTGTAACCGACGAGATCAACGTGGGCGTCGATTTCTCGCTCCTCGCCAGAGTTGGCGAAGGCGGGAATATCTCGATCGAGCTCAATCCGGTGCTGGCGATTCTGCAAGGATTCACCGACGTGCCCGGTGGCGGAAAGCTTCCGCAAACGAGCGTCCGATCGGCCCGAATGCAGGTCAACATCATGAGCGGTGAAACGATCGCAATTGGTGGATTGATTCAGGAGCAGGACCGCAAGAGCTACGGCGGAATTCCGATCCTCAAGGATCTTCCTATCATCGGCCAGCTGTTTGGTCGCACCGACAACCGCAAGGTCCGATCCGAGGTCGTCTTCTTCGTTACCGTCAAGGAGGTCAATCCTTCGACGCGGGCCGGAGCGGCGAACCCTCGCGAATCTGAGCGAACGAACACCAACCTTCCCGGCAGCGGCAAAGGCGGCTAGTTCTCTAAAACTACACCCCGGAAGCGATTGCTTCCGGGGTTTTTTTATTCGCCGGTTAGTGCGTGAAAGTGGGATTTAATCTATACGGTCATAATCAGCGCAAGATGTCCTACTTCCCGGAAGTCGCCAACCGGATTCCCTTCGAAGGGAAAAAGTCCAAAAATCCACTCGCATTTCGGCACTACGACGCCACGAAAATGGTCGGCAGCAAGAACATGGCCGAGCATCTGCGGTTCGCGATCTGCTATTGGCATACTTTCAAAGGAACCGGCATGGATCCATTTGGCGTGGGCACGATGGATCGGGCCTGGGAAAAAGCTGCGGACCCTCTGCAGAGAGCCCGCGATACAATGGACGCCGCTTTCGAGTTCATGTCCAAGCTGGGAGTGAACTGGTGGTGCTTCCACGATCGTGACATCGCTCCCGAAGGCGCGAATTTCAAGGAAAGCGTCGAAAACCTGCAGCAAATGGTGGAATATGCCAGCGAGAAGCAGGCGGATACCGGCATCCAACTGCTCTGGGGAACGGCAAATCTCTTCAGTCATCCACGATATCAAGCCGGCGCCGCGACCAATCCTGATCCCCACGTCTTTGCGTATGCCGGG
>DATFHI010000099.1:0-5156 GCA_035248525.1 Fimbriimonadaceae bacterium
ATCAAGAGGTCATTCTGGACCACAACAAACGTCCGCGCAACCATGGCCGGGTGGATAAGCCGACCAACCAAGCGGATGGACATAATCCACTTTGCGGAGACGAAGTTCACGTCACCATTCACGCCAAAGATGGCCTGATTCAGCAGATCGCATTCGAGGGTCGAGGGTGCGCGATCAGTACCGCCAGCGCATCTCTGATGACGGAGGCGGTTAAGGGAAAAACGATTGATCAGGCCGAAGCGATTTTCCGCGAATTCCAACAAATGGTGACTTCTCCCCAAGACGAGGAGGAGCACGAAGTACTCGGATCGTTGGTGGCGCTCGCGGGCGTTCGGGAATATCCCGTACGTATTAAGTGCGCGACGTTGCCTTGGCATACGCTGCATGCCGCGCTCGTAGGAACTAAGAGGGTCAGCACAGAATAATGCCAGAGAAAATAGAACCTCCCGCGCCGCATCAAAATCCGATCACTTCGATCGAAAAGTCGCTCCTCGAAGGCGAGATCGTGGAAGCGCTGCGGATGGTTTACGACCCGGAGTTGCCGGTTAACATCTACGATCTGGGACTGATCTACGACATTCAGGTCGACGACTTCAAAAACGTTCATATCCTAATGACATTGACCAGCCCCGCTTGCCCGGTTGCCGGATCGCTGCCCGGAGATGTCGAGGCTGCGGCCAGGTCGGTCCCGGGAATAGGAAGAGTGTCGGTGGAACTGACTTGGGACCCACCCTTCACGGTCGAAATGATGAGCGAGGAAGTACGCTTAATGTTGGGGTTGATGTGAAGTTTTCGGCGCAGGAGGAATACGGTTTAAGGTGTTTGCTGCGAATCGCCAGGTCGGGCGACAGCATGACCATTCCGGAAATTGCCCGGGTAGAGGGTCTCAGCCAAACCCATGTCGCCAAACTTCTCATGATCTTACGCAAGGATGGATTTATCGCCAGCACTCGGGGCCAATCCGGCGGATATACACTGTCTCGAGGCGCTAATCAAATCAACGTCGGCGAAGTCCTCGCTTGCCTGGGTGGAAAGCTTTACGACGACGAGTTCTGCGCCCGGCACGCCGGCCAGTTTTCCATCTGCCAGCACGCGGTGGATTGCTCGGTCAAGTCGCTTTGGCAGGTTATCCAGGGTGCGGTCGATCATGTGTTGAATGACCTGACCCTCGCCGATATGATTTCCAAAGGCGATGCCATCTCGAACGTGACATTCATGGAGCTGCCGAACAGGCCCAAGGCGGTGGCGAAGTGAACTTTCCCGTAACTTTGACGGACTCCGCAACCGCTCAATTGCAACGTCTCGCCTCGAAAGAAGGACGCGAAGGGATTTTCCTTCGAATTGGAGTGAAGGGTGGGGGTTGCAGCGGTTTGGAGTATGTGATGCGACTCGATACGAACCGTAAGCCGGTCGACTTGTCGGCGACATTTGGGGGCATCGAGGTGGTCTGCGACTCTAAGTCTGCCGGTTTTTTGCAGGGTGCGACCCTTGATTACACCGGCAACCTGATCGGGGGCGGATTCAAGTTCGACAACCCCAATGCCGATCGCTCCTGCGGTTGTGGGACAAGCTTCACACCGAAAGCAGTTTAGGCCTAGCGAACATTGCCCAAATTTGCTAATCTTGCGCAATGCTGGCGCTGACGCTACTACTTTCTCTCCCTCAAAACGTTAACACTTTCAACCCGGGTCCCAACCCCATGCTGATGCGGAGTCCGACGCTTAGCCGAGATTCCATCGTTTTCAGCTTTGCCGGGGACCTATGGAAAGTGTCGAGAGAGGGCGGCCGTGCGGTGCGGTTGACCAGTTCTCCGGGGAATGAGCAGAGTCCACGCTTCTCCCCAGATGGTAATTGGATCGCCTTTTCCGGCCAATACGATGGCAATACCGACGTTTTCGTAATTCCCGCCAAGGGTGGCATTCCCAAGCGACTAACGTTCCATCCTTCTGCGGACAATGTTTCGGCGTGGGCGCCGGATGGTAAGTCGGTGGTTTATTCGTCATCCATGCTGTCTAACACCGATCTGCCCAGGCTCTTTTCGGTTCCTATCGAAGGCGGAATTCCGCGCCCCTTGCCGTTTCCCAGCGGAACGGAAGTCAGCTATTCGCCAGATGGCTCAAAGATCGCCTATGTTCCCTACTTCCAGTGGCAAAACGCCTGGAAGCGGTACCGCGGCGGCCAGACCCTGCCAATCTGGATCGCCAACCTAAGCGACAGCAAGGTACGGGAAGTACCTCGAAAGAACACCAACGACAAGAATCCGATGTGGATCGGCAGCAAGATCTACTACTTGTCCGACCCCACGGGTCCGGTTGGCATGTACTGCTACGACACGGTTTCGAACGCAACCACGGTCGCAGTTGCCGGCGATGGATTCGATCTTAAGTCGGCGGATGCGGGACCCGGCGCAATCGTGTACGAAAAGCTCGGTTCGATTGGGCTATATGATTTGGAAGGCAAAACTGCCAAGAAAGTCGACATTCAAATCGACGGGGACTTCCCCGAATTCCGACCTCAATTCAAGTCATTAGCAGACAATCTAGGCAGCGGCTCGATCTCTCCCAGCGGCGCGAGGGTGGTCTTTGAGGCTCGAGGCAGGATCTTCACCATCCCCGCGAGCAAAGGCAATGCTCACGAAATCAGCAGCAAGGATGGGGTTGCCAACCGCTATGTGAGTTGGAGCCCAGACGGCAAGACTATCGCATTCTTTAGCGACGAATCCGGCGAATACAAGCTCGTTCTCCACGAAGTGGCCACCGACAAAGAGCGAGTAATCGACCCGGGTCAAATGCCCGCGTACTACTTTTCGCCCTCATGGTCGCCCGATAGCAAGAAGATCGCCTACACGGATAACCGGCACAATCTTTGGGTCTTGGACGTCGCATCCGGTCGGAGCACCTTGGTGGACACCTTTACTTATGAGGATCCCACCCGCACGGTGTCCCCAAATTGGTCAAAGGATTCCAACTGGCTTACGTGGCATCGCGATCTGGAAAATCACCTCAACGCGATTTTCCTTTACGACGTAGCCTCCGGTAAGAAGTCTCAAGTCACCGACGGGCTGAGCAACGCCAGATTTCCGATCTTCGATAAGAACGGCAGCTATCTTTACTTCGTCGCGAGCACCAACACGGGGCCATCCGCGGCCTGGTTGGACCTTAGCAGCTACGACCGAGCGAATATCACCAGCTCGGTCTATGCAGTGGCGCTGCGCAAGGATGTGGCTGATCCCAATTCGCCGGAGAGCGACGAGGAAGGAGCAGCGCCGGCGGCGCCCAAATCCGAAGCGTTCTCGATCGACCTCGACGGCATCGGCCAGAGAATCGTTACTTTGCCTATTCCTTCGAGGAACTACATCGGAACGGCGGCGGCAACCGACGGTTCGTTCTTCTACTTGGATGTGTCGCCGTTGGCGACGATCACGTCTGCGCCACTCGTTTCCCTTTACAAGTTCGACCTTGGAAGCCGCCGAGAAATGGTGTTCGCTCGCCAAGTGCAAGGGTTCGACGTCACCCCGAAGGGAGACAAGATGCTCTTGATCCAGGGTCCAATGTGGTCGATTGTTCCTACCGCGGCGCCGCCGCAACCGGGCCAAGGTGCGATTAGCCTGGCTGAGCTCACCGCAAAGGTCGATCCTGCCAAAGAATGGCAGCAAATGTATCACGAGGCCTGGCGAATCGAACGGGACTACCTATATGACCCGAACTTCCACGGCATCAACCTGCGGATGATGGAAGCCCGCTACAAGCCGTTCCTTGCTGGACTTCGCTCGCGTGCCGACCTGAACTACCTGTTCGAAGATATGCTCGGTGAGATTTCAATCGGACACATGTTCATCTCTGGCGGGGATATTCCCGGAATCGAGGGCGTTCCCGGCGGACTCTTGGGCGCGGATTATTCCATCGAGAACAACCGCTACCGGTTGGCCCGAGTATTCAACGGAGAAAGCTGGAATCCTGGCGCACGAGCACCGCTTACTCAGCCCGGCGTCAGCGCCGTCGCCGGAGAATATATTTTGGCAATCGACGGTCGCGAGCTAACCGCCAAGGACGACATCTATCAGCGGCTCGAAGGTAAAGCGGGCAAGCAAGTTCGAATCAAAATTGGCCCCAATCCTAATGGGACGGGTGCGCGAGATGTGACGGTTGTTCCCACTGGCAGCGAATTTGCTCTGAGAACTCTCGCTTGGGAAGAGGACAATCGTCGCAAGGTGGATCAGCTCAGCGGAGGAAAGCTGGGCTATGTGCACATTCCCGACACCAATATTGGGGGCTGGGTTTACTTCAATCGCTACTACTATGCGCAGATTCGCAAAGACGGAATGATCATCGACGAGCGATTCAATCATGGTGGCCAGGTTGACGACTACATGGTGGAGCAGATGTCGCGTCCGCTCACCAGCGCCTGGACTTCTCGATATGGCGAGGATTTCTACAGTCCTGCAGTCGGAAACTTCGGCCCGAAGGTGATGATCGTAAACCAGTTCGCCGGTTCTGGTGGAGACTACTTCCCGTGGCACTTCAAACAGCGTAAGGTCGGCCCGGTCGTTGGCAAGCGCACTTGGGGCGGCTTGGTTGGAATCTTGGTCTTCCCGAGTTTCGTCGACGGCGGCTCCATCACCGCTCCAAACGTCGCCTTCTACAATCCAAATGGAGAGTGGGAAGTCGAGAACCATGGCGTCTCACCAGATGTAGAGGTGGAACTCGACCCCGCAGCTTGGCGGCAGGGTCGCGACACCCAATTGGAAAAGGCGGTTGAGGTCGCTTTGGACCGGCTGAAGACCTTCAAGCGACCTGTCGTTAAGAAGCCACCTTACATCGACAAGAGCAAAATCGGGGGCTAATCCATAAGTGGCGGACGGCAACTCGCCGTCCGCTTGGCTCCGCGATGGTTCAAAATGATTGCGGCTCCTTGGAGAGGGGCTAGTTTGGAATCCAAATGAAAGTCGCCGTTCTTGGAGCCGGAAGCTGGGGGACCGCCCTTTCCATCTTGCTCGCGCGCAATGGACATGACGTCTGCCTGCTCGGCCGAGATCCGGAGGAGATCGAATATCTCCGCTCAAACCGCGAAAATATCCGCTATTTGCCGGGGTTCGCAATTCCCCCGGAGGTGCGTTATGGGTTTATTCATGAGCACTCAGAAACTCCAGAAATGAC
>DATFHI010000100.1:0-8780 GCA_035248525.1 Fimbriimonadaceae bacterium
CCACCACAATGTCCATCAGCATCATCGCCAGGTCGTCGACTTTGAGGTCGTCAACTGGACCTCCGGGGAGTTCTTCGAAGAATCTTACGAGGTCGTACCCGAGCATGCCTACGGCTCCTCCGACGAATGCCGGCAAGCCGGGAACATGGACCAACTCCTTTTCCGCGAGTTGCTCCTTCAGAAGTGTTAAGGGGTCGGTTCCGGGTTCTATTTGACCTGACTTCTTTTGTCCACTCGATCCGATTAGAGTCCAATCTCGGTCTTTAGTTCGAAGAACGCTGGTCGGTCTAATGCCTATCAGGCTATAACGGGATACCTGTTCGCCACCCGTGACTGATTCAAGGAGGAAACTGTGGACTTCCTCATTCGCGATCTTCCAATATGCGCTGAGCGGCGTCTCCATGTCGGCAAGCAGGTCCCGGTAAATTGGCATCCGCTTCCCGCCGCTAACTTTGGCCAGGAATTGGGGCTTATCGGGAACGACCATGGACGCTGATGAGTATGCCAGAATCGGCACATGGAAGGCTTAACGGTTCACCGCGGGACGATCGTGGTGATGCCCGACGACAACGTCGATACAGACCGCATCATTCCGGCTCGATTCCTTTCGCGAGTCAGCCGGCATGGGTACGGTGAGTTACTGTTCAGCGACGTCCGGGGTGAAGGATTCCCCCTAGATCAACCCGACGCCGCAGGGGCCTCGATTTTGGTAGTCGGAACCAACTTTGGCTGCGGTTCTTCGCGTGAACATGCGGTGTGGGCAATTCAGCAAGCCGGATTCCGGGCCGTCGTTGCAAAAAAGACGGAAACGAGTCCTGGATACAGCGATATCTTTCGGCAAAACGCAGCCAACTGCGGACTACTTCTTGTCGAGCTCAATGAGGAGGATCATCGCCGAGTTGCCGACCTCGGTTCAGGCGCCACGCTTGAGATCGACCTGCCCAACCAAGTTGTACGAGACGGTTCGAACGAATACCGATTCGACATCAGTCCGGTTAGCAAAGAGGCGATTATGAAGGGTTTGGATCTCATTGGAACCACGTTGATCAACGAACCGGACATCGCCCGATACGAACAAGAAAGACTCGCCTTCGTTCCCAAATCATGAAAATTTTGCTTCCTGCTATCGCCCTTGTCTTTTATGGATGTCAGGAGCCCGCAATCCAACCTACAGCGTCATCTGCTCAGACGTCGCCTGCACCGAAAACAGAAGAGCCTGTGCCCGTTGTGCAGCAGACCAAAGATCCCATGGACAAGGTGGAGCGAATTCATCAACTACGAGAATTGGCCACCCGGAAAATCACATTCGGCGCGCACATTTTGACGGTTTGGATCATGGACGACGCAAGCAAGCGGCAGGAGGGAATGATGTGGCTGGTGGATAAAGATGTGAAAGACACCGAAGGCATGCTATTTGTTTTTCAGAAGGCCGAGCCAAGGTCTTTCTGGATGCAGAACTGTCCTCTCGGCTTGGACATCACATATCTGGATCCTAACGGGAAAGTGCTGAATGTTGGCGTGGGCAAGCCGTACGATGAATCTGGAGTGCCTAGCAAAGGCAGCGCCCAGTATGTGCTGGAATTAAAGACCGGAATGGCGAAGAAGTTTGGCATTCAGCCCGGCTCCGTTCTAAAGCTTCCCAAAGACGTGAAATCTCAAGACGGAGAGTAATCGACCATGCGGAAAAGCGCCCTTTTTGTCCTGCCACTTCTGGCGTCCGTGGCTTTGTGCCAACCAAAGCCAGATTCCGATATCTTCTTCACCAAGACGAAGGCCTATGTCCTTGGCACTCCGGTTTCGGTTGCGGCCGGGACCGTTAGTCAGATGCAGTGGAGTTCGGACGGGAAATTCCTGATGGTCGCTTCGGTCGATTTGAAAGTTGGAAACAATATCGAGGCGCTGTTTAACAACCGCCAAATGCCGCAAGTCATCCCCGATGGCATGTTGAGCATTTACTCAGTGGCCAAGCAATCCTTTACCACTGTCTGGAAATCACCCATGGACCGCAAGCAAGTCCGTGGATTCCAATGGATTCCCAACTCCCCATTTGCGGTCGCCATCGTTTTTGAACCCATCTTCGATCCTCAGACAAAGACTTTTGCGTCCGGCAGATTTTCGTCAGTCTTGATCAATAGCGCGGGTCGGATTTCGACCCTATACCAAGCCGGTGAAGACGAAACTTTGTCTCTGCAAGGCGACGTTGGCGCCTTTGGCGCGATCATCCGGTCAGCAGGAACCCCCGATTCTCGGTTTACATTAACCCTCGTGGGTCGAGATGGGCGCATCGCTGGTCGCATACCGGGAAATAGCCTGGGATATATCTATTGGGATAAAGCCGCACGTCAGATCTACAGCGTCGAGACAACGCTGAAAGACAACAAACCAGTTCAGCAATGGTATGCGCTGGACTTCGCGAATGGACGGCGAACTCCAGTCGCCGCACGAAGGTTCGAGGCTCCTGACCCTGAGTCAGCCGAATTTGATCTACAACTCGGAAGCACCTTGAGCCGGCAGTCGGACTCTTCTGCTGAATTAAAGGGTGCTTGGTTGGTTGCCGCGGAGAAAGGACCACGGAACTCCGCTATGGTGGCCGCAGATGCCGAAGTCGCGGAACTATCTCCAACCCTCGATTCCGTCAGCTATACAACCAAAGGCATGGCGATGGTACGTCCGTTGATATCCATCCCTAAGGAATTGGCGTTGAAGGCAATGGAAGCGGCGGAGCGAACAAAGATCCTCTCCGATGCAAAGCAGGTTGCTCTGGGCCTCATTATGTACTCGTCTGATCACGATGACACGTTGCCTGGAAACGGCGGAGATTGGGCCAGCCTAATCAGCCCCTACTTGCGCAATAACACCCTTATGGACGGCTTCGTTTACACTTTTGCGGGCGGCAATCTTGCCGACGTCAAAGACCCCGCGAAAACTGAAATAGGTTACAAGTCGGGGCCCGGGGGTCGGGCGGTCGCCTATGCGGACGGCCATGTGAGATGGATTCCTGACAACTAGCCGACGACATTCGTGGCGTTGCCTTTAAGCCAAGCGTCCAGATTCGACACCACGACATCCATCAAGCGTTGACGCGCAGCGCGGGTTGCCCATGCGATATGGGGCGTGATAATGCAGTTGGGTGCAGCGAAAAGCGGATTGTCTTCAGTGGGTGGCTCCACCGAAAGCACATCCACCGCTGCTCCAGCAATGTAGCCAGAACGCAGAGCTTCGGCCAGGTCCGCTTCTACGATTAAACCGCCTCGACTGGTATTTACCAAGAAGCTGCCCTTCTTCATTCTTGAGATGGAGACACGGTTGATCAGGCCCTTTGTTTCGGGAGTGAGCGGGCAATGGAGAGAGACGAAATCCGATTGCTGCAGAAGTCTGTCCAGATCTGCGTTTTGCACATTCGTGTCCTGAACCTCGCGACGAGAATGCGCGAGCACTCGCATCCCAAAGGAATGAGCCAGCTTGGCGACCCTTTGTCCAATATTCCCGAATCCGATTACTCCCAAGGTAAGGCCCTCGAGCTCGATGAGAGGCTTTTCCCAGAACGCGAAGTCCTTTGACTCATTCCACTTACCCTCGCGAACCCGGTCCGAATGCAATCCAACGTGGTGGCAAAGTTCCAAAATCAGCGCCCACGTCATTTGGGCAACTGAGGCTGTTCCGTACGCGGGGACATTGGTAACGACGATCCCCCGCTCCCGACAGGCACTTACATCCACCGTGTTGTATCCAGTCGCGGTTACTCCGACGTAGCGTAAGTCGGGGAGATGCGTGATCGCGGGTGCGTCGATGACCGCCTTATTGGTCAGGACGACCTCAGCGCTTTCGCAGCGGGCGACTGTCTCTTCATGAATCGTTCGTTCGTGCACGATAACTTCTCCGAAGGATCTCAGAGGATCCCAGGAAAGGTCGCCGGGATTCAGGGTTTTTCCATCCAAAACCACGATTCGCATTCACTCGGCAGGTTACCAGCGGGGCGAATCGCGTATCCTCTGGATTCCGATGAGGGTCCTGATTCTGGCGCAGTCAAATTGGCAGGGGCCGGCGCGAGCCCCCAAATATTTCAAGCTTGCCGGTTGCGAAGTGGCAACCCTGTGCAAGAAGGGCGACATCGCCGGACTCAGCAAGTATCTGGATCGCCGCTACTATGCCGATACCACCAGCGAAGCGGCGGTGATGACGGCGCTGGATCATGCCTTACACGATTGGCGTCCAGATTTCATTTTGCCTGGCACGGACCGGATGCGAACGGCGTTGGCGAATTACCTCCGCATCAATGAACGAGCCCCCGAGCCCGTGGATTCCCAAATCTTGAATGCGGTGCGGAATTCGCTATACGACCTGTCCAAAGAGTCCCTGGTTCTTGGCAAAATCGACTTGCTCGACGAACTCTCCCGGTGGGGAATCGCTGTGGCTCCCCAAAGGGAATTGTTTACGCTCGGCGACGCGGACCAATTTGTCCAGGAGCATGGATACCCGGTTGTGATAAAGCCCGACATAGGGTTCGCGGGCACTGGGATACGGTTCTGCGAGAATGAGGACGAGCTACTTGAGGCTCTCCAAGGCATTTTGCTGCCCCAGAAAAAGGGCAGGGTTGCGATTCAAAAGTATTTGGGCGACAAGAGCGCTAACTTTCATTTCGCCGCCAAGAATGGAAAAGTATTAGCTACAAATGCTTATTTTCGACTTCGGACCCATCCCGCCAAGACCGGACCCACGACGGTGGCTCAAGTGATCCGCGGCACCGAGATGCGGGCCGCCGCTGAAGCCGTCTGCGAGTTGGTGGGCTACAACGGCCTAGGATCAGTCCAGTTCATGGTCGATGATGAAACTGGGGCGAACCCCAAAGTGATTGAAATGAATTCCCGCGTCAGCCCGTTCCTGCACATCGGAAGGCTCACGGGTACGGATCTTATCGAGGCTTTGGTCCATGCTCACCGCGGGGAGCGCGTGGCAATCCACCCCCCCAAAGACGGCTTGACCATCGCTCTGTTTCCCCAAGAAGCAATTCGCGATCGGAACAGCGAGTTCTTAGATGGTTTAGTTGACCGTCCAGACGATGATCCGGATTTGCTCGCTTCGTATCAAGCCGGCATCGACCACAAGTGGGCAACGGTTAGGACTTGACGAGTTCCTTGTGAAGGTCTTCCAGGTCCAACGGCAATGTCTCCATCGCTAAGTTCCCCTCAGAATCGTGTGGCCATTCGGATTGCGGACGATCCCAATACAACTCCACCCCATTTCCATCCGGATCTCGTAGGTAGAGCGCTTCCGATACGCCGTGGTCACTTGCTCCATCGAGCCTAATTCCGGCTTGAACCAACCGCTCCAACGCATCGGCCAAATCCGCCCTGCTTGGGTATCGAATGGCTAGATGAAAGAGACCCGTGGTCCCTGGAGCGGGAGGTGGGCCGCCCTTGCTCTGCCAGGTGTTGAGACCGATGTGGTGGTGATAACCGCCGGCCGACAAAAACACCGCCTGGGAACCGTAGCGTTGGGTAATTTCAAACCCCAAAACTCCGTGATAAAAAGCCAAAGCTCGGTCCAAGTCCGCGACTTTCAGATGGATATGGCCAATGTCCACTCCAGCGACGATGGGTTTGGTGCTCATAACGCTATGGTACGTCACGTACAGCGTCGACTACTGATGAGCTGGGACCTACCAGCGACCAAAGAGCCCGGCAATAAAGCGAATAATCGATGCCCAAATCCAGAGGTACCACACTTTTCGGGAGTCTAGCCCCCTGATCGACGCTCCCGCATCGTGCAAAACGCCCCGCACTCGCATCGGCGATCTTCCGTTGGCACAGACTTTGCACCTTACTCCGGCAGGGCCGACGACAATACATCTCGGGCAAATCGGTCGTTCGCAGCGGCCGCACGTCACCCGCGTCGGCTCCTTGTGGTGCTTGTAGCAGTAGTAAAGCCCTTCTTCTCCCGCTGATACGGGTGGCGGAACGGCTTCAAATTTTGCGCCGCAAGCTCCGCAGAACTTTGTGTGGACATCGTTGGCAGCTCCACATTTGCGACACCGAGCCGATTCAGACATAAGCGATATTGTCGGTTATATCTCAAACCTTTGCCAGATTGGATCGTCGTCCGATACAATGAGCCCATGCTGACGGTATTTCTGGCCGCAATCGCAATCGGTGGATCTTTGGACGCTAAGATCGCCTCCGTCCTGCCGACGAAGGAAGAGAATAAATGGTTATCGATTCCGTGGCGCACGAATTTGATGCGGGCTCGCCAAGAAGCTCAGCAAACCGGCAAGCCGATGTTTTGGTGGATCATGAACGGCCACCCGCTCGGCTGTACGTGAAACAATGGACTTTGGGACAGGAGGTTCCTGTTCTCTGATGATCGACTGATCAAGCGACTGCAAACTGAATTCATCCCCGTGGTGGGTAACACCCACGAAATTCAGAATGGTCGGAATCCGGTTAGGAATTGGTTCATTCCCGTCGCGACCAAAGTCAAACCGGACATCGCAAAGGGTTCAACCGCGCAAGGGAAGTACGTAGTTGCGGCCGACGGGACCGCATATGGATTCAACAACAACCGCTCTGCGGAACGCGTCCACCAGATGTTGGATCGGGCATTGGCAGAATTCAAAGCCCACCCTCCAAGCCAGGTAACGATTCCCGACGAGGAACTCAAAGCCAAATGGGTACCCGAGCCGCCAGCCGGATCCGCGGTGGTACGGCTCTTCACCCGCATAAAGCCAGCCCCATTGGGTTCGGATTCGGCCAACGAGAACGTCGCCCGCGACTACTTTTGGATCTTGCCAGAGGAGCAAGCCGCGCTCGCGACAGGAACGGTTCCGGAATCATTCAAGATGCGGCTGGCGAGGTTTACCCTTGTCGACAATGTCCGGGGAGAACCGGATCATTGGCGTACGGCTGAAATTCAAAAGCTCGACCTGAAGATCGCTCCGCAAGGGAAAGACACGTCTAGGTTAGCGGGGTCGTTTAGCTTGCAGACTGCAGATGGCGCACGGGGTTATCAGGGCACGTTGGACTGTGAAATGGCATTCACCGGCAACGTGCTAAGGTCTTTCCAAGCTTTCGCGGAAGGGAAGGCATGGGGCCGCTCGACCTACACTCCAGATCCGCCGGCTGGCAAATTCCCATTGTTGATCGCCTATCAATTAGCTCGCGAAGAATCGGCGAAGGACATCGCGCCTCAAGCGGTCTTCTATGGGCGAGAGTATCTCGCTGGAAAATAGGTATGCACGTGGTTGAACAGGAAAGAGCAACTCCGCGAATCATTGCATCCGCGCGAGGACTTGTGTCGGGAAAGCCAGTTTCCGAAGTTGCATTTCCACTCGCCGATCGTGTCTGGGGATTTCTTCGGGAGCATCCGGAGATCACCCACAAAGGAATCAACATTTGGACCTATCGACCGAGCCCCGTAGGAGAATTGGTGGTCGAGGCATCCGTGGAGTTAAATGAAAAATTTACTTCGACCGAAGATGTCGAATGCTCAGAGACGCCAACGGGCCCCGTAGCTACCTGCTTGCACACAGGGCCATACAAAGGGTTGGGATTGGCTCATTTAGCAATTGATGAGTATTGCCACGACCAAGGCATAAAACAAGAGGGTACGCAGTGGGAAGTGTATGGGCATTGGAATGAAGATGAGTCGAAACTGGAAACTAAGGTGTTCCATCTACTTATCAACTAAATATTAATGGGTTCTCTGACCGGTGCAATTCGGATTGGTTTAGGATTCTGCTTGTGGAATAGGTTCTGAATCCATTCCATCGCCCGGTCGAAATACGATTTCGGTCGGGTGTAAGAAACCGTGCAGTAACCGGGTTTAAGCGACGGGTATTGCTCTGGTCCGGCATCGACGTCCAAGTTGTTCGACACGGTGAGCGCTCCATCCGGAGTCACCAAAGTCGCTGAGCGAGTCTGAATGCCGTTGAAATTGGTCTGCGCCTCGCCGGACATAATTGCCTTGGATTTCAGTTCAGCGTCCATCGCCGCGATAACCTCATCCACCGGAGCTTTCAAAATGACGACCCGCATCTTGCCGTCTGTGGAGTTCTTTCGGGCGTCGATCGGAAACTTGCTTATGAATCCGTACGGGATCGGCGGCTCCTGCATGAGGAATCCGACCGTGGCCAGTACCACCGCAAGGGCCGTACCTAAAATCAAAAACCTTTTAACTGGCTTGGACATCGCGTACGCATTGATTAACGGTCCGGAGGCCGGTTAGAGTTTCCGGCTACTCGGCTTCCGGTTCCATATGCCGCTCAGGTCGCATGGTGGGGAAGAGCAAAACTTCCCGCAAGGTTTCCGCTCCGGTGAGCATCATGGCCATGCGATCGATGCCGATTCCGCAACCGCCCGTCGGAGGCATTCCGCACTCCAAGGCGTAGATGAACTCCTCATCCATCGGATGCGCCTCGTCGTTTCCGCCCGCCGCCTGCTCAAGCTGATTCTCGAACCGCTCGCGTTGATCGACTGGGTCGTTGATTTCGCTGAAGGCGTTGCAGACTTCGCGTCCGCGGATATAACCTTCGAACCGACGAGTCATCTTCGGGTTCTCCGGATCTTTCTTGGCCAAAGGGGATGTTTCAATCGGGTACCCAACCACGAACGTGGGCTCTTGCAGGGTTGGCTCTACGAACACTTCCAGCAACTTCTCGATAAGTCCGCCGAGGTTGTTCTCCTCGTCGGGATCGATCCGCTTACCGGTCACCGGGTTCACCACATTTAGCGATCGTAGGGCGGATTTGGCGTTCTCCAGGTCGGAAAGGTCGGCGGTCGTGAGTC
>DATFHI010000101.1:0-8485 GCA_035248525.1 Fimbriimonadaceae bacterium
GCGGCGCTTTGGATCGAGTTGGCCGACAATCGCAGAAAGTCGCTCCGGGGTGTAGCTGAAACTGGGCGGCAGTTGGAAGAGGAAGCATCCGAACCGGGGACCAAGGAGATCGGCGATGTAGCCAAAGTCCAGCACCAGCTCTTCGGTGTCCACGAACTGCTTCACGTGCGTGATGACATCGGAAACTTTGACGGTGTAAACAAAATCCGGCGAATTGGCGGCTTGCCTTATCCAGGTTTTGACGGTGGCGATGGTCGGCCAGGAGTAGAACGGCGCATTCAGCTCGACGGTGTCGAAGTTCTCGGCATAGTGCTTAAACCAGTCCGACCGGGGAATGGATTCTGGATAGAAGATGCCGTGCCAGTGCCAGTAATACCAACCCGAGCAGCCGACGTGGAAGCGTCGAAGGTTACGGAAGACTGGCTCAGGCGTGGGTGGACCCAGTCTGGCCGCATGCATTTTTGCTGCGCGGTCGAGGCTGGCTATTCGCTGCTTTGCCCGTCGCTCTTTGCGAGCTTGTCGCTGTAGCCGAATTGCATCGGCCTCAGTTTCAGGTTCTCCCGCCACTCATCTGAGACGATGATGCGGGAGAATTGCGGCCCTAACGACTAAAACCGGAACCTTAACAAAGCGTTAAAGACGAGGGCGCATTATTCGGCTCGGACAACACGATGAACAACAGAAGCTTGATTCTTGCCGGTTTTGTATGCCTTGCCCTTCTTACTGGATGCGCCAAGACAGACCGGTCCTCCGCCGCTGGAATCAATGCCGGTGGGAAACACCAGCAGCTAACAGTCAAGGGTTCGGATACCATGGTGCAGCTCACGCAGGCATGGGCTCAGGACTTCATGAAGGCCCACCCTGAGATCTCCGTGACCGTTACCGGAGGAGGGTCAAATACTGGGATCGCCGCGCTATTAAACCAAGGAACCGACATCGCCAACGCTTCCCGGCCGATGAAGAAGGAGGAGAAGGCGACTGCCGCAAAAAACAATGTCGAACCAAAGGAGTTCGCTGTAGCCCAAGATGCGCTTTCGATCATCGTCAACCCCAGCAATCCGATCTCGGAGTTGACTATCGACCAGCTCGCTGACATTTACTTGGGAAAGATCACCAACTGGAAACAACTTGGCGGGGCGGACATGAACATCGTCGCAAATGGGCGCGATTCCTCATCGGGAACCTACGTGTTCTTCCAAGAACACGTCTTGAAGAAGCAGCCATTTGCGGTAACGGTGCTAAATAACCCGGCTACGACCGCAATCGTCGAAAATGTTTCGCAGGATTCGGGTGCGATCGGCTACGTTGGTCTCGGATACGTCTCCGACAAGGTGAAGGCGATTATGATTAAGAAGGACTCCTCCTCACCGGCTGTCCATGGAACTCCTGAAACTGTCCTAGGCGGAGAATATCCGCTTTCCCGTCCACTGTTCCAATACACCGCTGGAGAGCCGGCTGGAGCCGCCAAAGAATGGATCAACTGGATACGGGGAGCGGATGGCCAAGCGGTGGTGAAGAAGTTGGGGTTTGTCCCGATTAAGTAACGTCGCTCGTTAACGCGACCTTAACAAAACCATCACAAACTTCCCCTCGATGAAGCGGCGCAAGTTTAAAGAGTGGCTGATCGACCGGGTCATCTTCGCGGGCGGACTGGCTTCCATCCTTTTTGTGGTGCTCATTCTGGCCTTCTTGCTGAAAGAGGGCCTGCCGCTTTTCGCGACGTATTCCCCCGGCAGGTTCTTCACAGGACGGGAATGGCAGCCGACCCTGCCCCCTCCGGCCGGCCCTGGTTTCGGGTTGCTGCCGAATTTGTGGGGTTCCTTCCTGGTGACCTTAGGCGCCGCAGTGCTGGCGATTCCCTTGGGGTTGGCGACTGCCGTATACATGGGCCGTATTGCTCCCAATCCGTTGGGTGAATTTCTGAAGGGAACGGTCGAGATGCTCGGCGTTGTGCCTTCGGTCGCGCTCGGATTTATCGGCGCCGTCGTCGTGACTCCGCTACTTAAGGATTGGCTCGACCTCGACACCGGCAAGAGCGCTATCGCCGGAGCAGCTATGCTTGCCTTCCTCGCAATTCCCACCATCGCGACGATCGCAGACGATGCGATCGCCTCCGTTCCTAGAGAATATGAGCAAGCATCCCTGGCGCTAGGAGCCACCAAATGGCAGACGATCGCGCGCGTTTTACTCCCGGCGAGCCGACCGGGGATTATCGCTGCGATTATGCTCGGACTTGGGCGAGCAATTGGTGAGACCATGGTGGTGATCATGGTTACGGGTAACGCCGGCCTGTTGCCAGACCGCGGAATCTGGTACGCCTTCACTCACTCCGTCCGCACAATCACCGGCACAATTGGAGCCGAGGCTCTGGAGGTAGCAACCGGAGAACCCCATTATCACGCATTGTTCATGCTCGGACTCGTGCTTCTGTGTATCACCCTGGTGTTCAACGCCGTTGCCAATAAGGCGTTGGGATTGAAGCGCACGGTGAGAGCGTGAGCGTCAACATACACCCTCTAGTCCGACCACGCACTGCTCTCAGGCGGAAAGTTGCGGAGAATGTGGCGTTCGCCATTTTCGGACTACTCACGCTCACGGTCATCATTCCAATCTTTCTCCTCTTTGGCTTCCTTGTCGTTAAGGGAATCAGTCAAATCGACTGGGGCTTTCTTACGCAGCCTCCGGACGCAATCAAAGCGAGCGGCGGCATTGGGCCGGCTATCGTAGGCACCGTCTACCTCATCTTGGGCACGATCCTCTTCGCACTGCCATTGGGCGTCTTGGGGGCAATCTATCTCGTTGAATATGGCGGCCGGTCGCGATGGGTAAGGCTCATCCGTACGGCAATTTTGAACCTTGCCGGCGTACCGTCGATTGTCCATGGTCTGTTCGGGTTGGGGTTCTTTGTGCTGTTCATCGGGCGCGGTATCGATCAATTCATCCTTCGTACAGATAAACCTGTATGGGGACAACCCTGCCTATTGTGGGGTGCTGCGACATTGGCTGTGGTCATTTTGCCGATCGTGATTACAGCTACCGAGGAGGCGCTGCTGAGCGTCCCGCGTTCATTCCGTGACGGTTCCGAGGCTCTTGGCGCCAGTAAGTGGGAGACGATCCGCCGAGTTGTCCTGCCCGCCGCGCTCCCGGGCATCCTTACCGGGGCAATTCTCGGTATTGGACGAGCGGCCGGCGAAACTGCTCCCGTCATGATCACCTGCGCCGCTTCCTTTAAGCCGACGTTGCCTCAAGGCATGAATGATCAGGCGATGTTGCTTCCTTACCACCTCTATTTCGTAGTTACCCAGGTGCCGAATGCAAGCGTGGAGCTCAAGTCTGCGATCGCTTTGGTCCTGATTACGCTTGTCGGGATGTTCAGCCTTGTGGGCATTACAATTCGCAGCAAAGTCCGCAGGAAACGAAATTGGTAGGTCCTTAACAAAGCCTTAATCGTTCCTTCGCATACTCCAAGCCAGACAAATGGCCGTAAGCATCGCAATGGAAGATCCTTCGAGCCGCATGCTCGTCGACGCAGCAGTGATTGAGAACGCTCCAGAAATTCCGCCGAGCAAGTTAAGCGCGGAAAGGCTAGATTTCTTTTACGGTGGATTTCAGGCTCTGAATCAGGTCTCAATCGCGATCGGCGCCAAACAGATCACGGCCCTAATTGGACCTTCGGGATGCGGAAAAAGCACATTTCTGCGTGTGTTCAATCGAATGAACGACTCTATCCCTGGCGTGCGCGTCGCGGGCGCCGCATCTCTCGACGGGCAGAATATTTACGGACCCGGCGTCGATGTCGTAGAACTTCGCAAACGTGTAGGCATGGTCTTTCAAAAGGCGAACCCTTTCCCCAAGTCGATTCTTGAGAATGTTGTATACGGACCGCGAATTCATGGAGAGAGAAAGAAAAGCCGACTGCAGGAAATCGCCGAAAAGAGCTTACGGCAGGCAGCACTTTGGAACGAAGTGAAAGACAAGTTGAACCAGTCGGCGATGGATCTTTCGGGAGGGCAGCAGCAACGCCTTTGCATCGCACGATCACTCGCTGTCGAGCCCGAGGTGCTTTTGATGGACGAGCCAACCTCCGCGCTCGACCCCAATGCGACTTATCGGATCGAGGAACTGTTGCAAGGCCTAAAGCAGGAATACACAGTTGTGATCGTGACGCACAATATGCAACAGGCGGCGCGCTTGTCGGACCGGACAGCATTCTTCTTACTTGGGGAACTCGTGGAGTTCAGCCCTACGGAACAAATGTTCACAAACCCCGATGACCGCCGAACCGAGGACTATATTAGTGGCCGGTTCGGCTAAGCACATTCTGGTTGTAGACGACGAGGGTCCCATCCTCGACGCCGTTTCCTATGGCCTTCGTAAAGAAGGCTTCAAGGTTTCCATGGCGGTAAACGCCGAAGCATGCATGCGGATCTTCCGCGAGGAGCGTCCAGACTTGCTCATCCTCGATGTCATGCTTCCCTCCGCGAGCGGATTTGAAGTTTGCAAGAAAATTAGGGCAACGGACTCGACTCCCATCATCCTTCTCACGGCTAGAGCTGAGGAACGGGACAAGTTGATGGGACTCGGACTTGGCGCCGACGATTACGTGACAAAGCCATTTAGTGTGCGTGAGTTGATCGCTCGAGTTAAGACAATCCTGAGGAGACGCTCTGAAGAAATAGTTGAGCGAGAAGTGGTCCGATTGGGATCGCTGGTGATTGATGAGGTCAGACATGAAGCCAGCATTAGCGGCCGCGACCTAATTCTTTCCCCGAAAGAATTCGCCCTCCTCGTCTTCCTTGCTCGTAATCCAGGAATTGCCTTTAGTCGTCAGACGCTTCTGGATCGTGTGTGGGGAACAGATGCATTTGTTGATGAGCGGACAGTGGATGTCCACATTCGCTGGCTGCGATCCAAGATTGAAGAGGATCCGAGTAACCCCAAGCGTCTTTTGACGGTCCGAAGTATCGGTTACAAATTCGTCGGTGGCGCCGGATGATTGGCGTGCTTATTTGGCTCTTGATCGCCGCATGCGCATTGCTGGCATACTTTCTAATCCGAATAAAATCAGAGTCACGATGCCGGCTAGAAGAGGCCGACGCCATTGCGCAAAGACTCGCTGCGACGAGCGAGAACTATCACCAGAAATTACGAGCGCTGTCAGAAAGTTCAGGGGCGGGCATTCTTATGATCGATCATCGAGGCATTGTCGTGCATTCCAATGCGATCGCCGATGAAATTCTGGGTGGAGAACCAGAGTCCATGATCGGGCACGCTCTTATTCGGGCGACGCTTTCCAGCGAGATGCAACACTTTGTTCTTCACGCTGCCAACTGCCCAACCCCGCAGTCGCAAGATTTCCAGATCGGCTCGCCTCCTCGGGTTATCCGGGCATCCGTGTACCCTCTTCCAAAGGGCCTCTCCGGAGCGGAGGAGACGATGCTGGTGTTGGCCGATGTTACTCAGCTTCGTAAACTGGAGACAATCCGGCAGGAGTTCGTTGCAAACGTCTCTCATGAGTTGCGCACTCCGCTGGCATCCATTCGAGCCATGGCAGAAGCCCTTGAGGACGGCGCACTTCAGGACGATCAGGTCGCGCAGAAATTCTTGGGCACAATTATCCGAGAAACGGATCGGCTTGCACGGATATCTGAGGATTTGCTGATCCTCTCAGACGCCGAATCGAAAGAGCCCAAAAGAGACTTATTTGACCTCGATATTCTCCTGAGAGACGTGATCGCCAGATCGACACCCCATGCGATCGAGCGCGGAATTGACCTGAAGCTTGAGATTGAAGGACGCTTGCCAGTTCGAGCGGCACGAGACCAATTAGAGCAGGTGGTCGTGAACCTCGTCGATAATGCAATCAAGTATACGGGGCAAGGCGGTCGCATCCGCGTGATCGCTGGCCTGATCGACGACAAAATCAGGGTTGAAGTGAACGATACAGGCATCGGAATCATGGAGGAGCACCTCCCACGATTATTCGAGCGCTTTTACCGGGTCGACAAGGCTCGCTCTCGCGATTCCGGCGGCACCGGGTTGGGCCTCAGTATAGTCAAGAATATTGTGGAAAGGCACGGCGGCGAGGTCGCGGTCGCCAGTGAATTCAATCACGGATCGACTTTCACAATTCTGCTTCCTTGCGCGGGGGAATCGGTTTAATGCCGCTTACTCGTACGCAATTCCTGGAAGAACTGGAAACGCTTCGCAATTTGCTTCTTGAGATGGGCAGCCTTGCCGACAGAGCAGTTGCCGAGGCTATGCGCTCTCTCACTGAACGAGATTCTACTGTGGCGGAGCGTGTAATTAACCGAGACGATGAAATCGATGAGATGGACCTTCGAATTGAAACGGAGTGCATGAGGCTCCTCGCCCTTCAACATCCCCTCGCAAGCGACCTCAGACTCGTGGCCACCGCCATTAAGATCATAACGGACCTGGAGCGGATCGGGGATCACGCGGTCGATATCGCCAAAGTCGCACGCAAGCTGTCGGGCTTTCATTCTAAGGGGCCTCTGGCAGATCTTCCCAAAATGGCGAACGCCGTACGCAAAATGCTCCGCACCGCGCTTGACGCGTTCGTGAAACATGACCTCAACATGGTGGAGGAGGCGGTTCAGGCGGATGACCAGGTGGACGACCTGTTCCACTCTATCCGCGACGATCTTCACCGAGTCATGCAAGAAAACCCAGAACTCGTTGTAGAAGCGTCTTATTCGCTATTCGTAGCTCACTATCTCGAGCGGATGGCAGATCACGCGGTGAACATCGCCGAGAGGGTCCACTTTGCCGAGACTGGCGAGTTGGCGCAAATCGCCAAGATGAAGCGGGTTGGAAATTAGCCCTTCTTTCTCGCAACTGGATAGAGCGACTAGCCGCACGGCGATTTTAGCCCCGGTCGATCTCGCGCTACTCGGCGCGGTGGTGATTGCTCAGCCGTAGTTTCTTTCTCCAACCCCGTCATCTGGATGGTGGTGGCAGAGAATTGCGACTTTGGTTGCGTTAATGAAACTGGCGCACTTCAACCGGCGCCCGGCAGGCAACGGCGGCTTTGCGGCCCCATTCCATCGCCTCTTCCATGCTCGCCGCCTCCAGCACCCAGAAGCCGCCGACGTGCTCTTTAGTCTCCAAGTACGGCCCATCGGTAACCGACCAACCTCCATTTGGATGCCTTCGAACGGATTTCGCGCTTCCCGCCCGGTGCAGACCTCCGACAAATACTCTGATTCCCTTGGCGACCATTTCGTCGTTCAAAACGTCGATGTCGCGGTGCATCGCTTCGTCCTCGGTTGTGGGGTCGTAGTCGTCGGGATGGTGAATTGCAACTAAAAATTTCATTGGGTTCCTCTTGTGAAACGTGGTTTACAGTTAGTAGTCGCACGGGTTGCCGGGCATTCGACCATCCGAAAGAAAAACTTTATTGAGGGTCGGTGAGCGCCAAAACTGCGAAAGTCGCCAACCAATGCTCTCCGCCATAGTCGCCGGTGGCAACTTCCGCCGCCGACAGATGTACGTTTGCCAAGTCCAGCATCTCCTGTTCTCCAGTGGCGCGAGCGAGATGGCGGTAACACCAGGCTCGGCTGAGGTTCAGTCCGTCGAGGTGGCCAATTTGCGGATCAGTCCGATCTGAAACGATCACGGGTGTTTTAATCCGCTGCGGTATTCCCGTTGGAAAGAGCTTATCAAACCACTTCCGGAATTCATCCGCGGACAGAGTGCGCGCCATCAAGGTCGACATGACAAGGCTTGGGGATAAGAAGTCCGCTCCATTTGGCTCCAAACCGAGTTCCGGATCTCCAAAATAGTAGTTTGCCCGGCTAACTAGTAGCTTCTGCAACTCCTGATTGCGGCAAGTAATAGCGTATTCCAATGCCAGAAGCATTCCGAAGGCGGTGTTGGTGTGCACTCCATTTTGGATGGGGTAAGTCTGCTTCGGGAGAAATGCGAAAAAACGCTCGACGTTAACTGCTTCCAACGGGCGAAGAGCATCTCTCCAAGCTTCGCCATCTGGGTCGTCCCAATTCTGGAGTTCCGCAACCAACTTCAGCAGCCAACCCCAACCGTAGGGTCTTTCAAACGATTGGCGGTTGGGGGCGAGGAAATATTCCACCTCCCGAGCAATGTTTGCCGGAGTTATGTTCGCGCGAAGTTTGGCGCGGATATCCGCCTCTCTTTTCAAAGGACAGTGACGCATCAACCGCAACAGGCACCAATGGCCATGCACGGCGGAATGCCAGTCGTAACAGCCGTAAAAAGCAGGGTGCAGCTCGCGTGGAGGTCGCAGATCCTGAGGACCATTTAAGGTCAGGCCTGGATGGTTCGGATACTCGCGATCGATACCGGCCAAGGGCAATTCCGCCAGTTCATCCGCCAACTCCGGCGTCAAATTAAAGTTCATCGAAAGAGGATCTTGTCCAAGCCTACGACGAATCCATTCAGATTCCGCACTTCCTTGGCGGCCAGAGCGACTCCTTTCATAAATGAA
>DATFHI010000102.1:0-7972 GCA_035248525.1 Fimbriimonadaceae bacterium
CTTCGACGAACAAGGGTTCGGTTACGTCGGTCCAGGCGGTTTACGTTCCGGCTGACGACCCGTCGGACCCGGCCCCCGCCACGACGTTCTCGCATCTTGACGCGTACGTTTACCTGGAGCGATCGATCGCTTCCAAAGGTCTCTATCCCGCGGTCGACCCGCTGGCTTCGACTTCCAAGAACCTCGACCCGCGAATCGTGGGCGAAGACCACTACAACGTGGCTCGACGCGTCCAGCAGACTCTGCAGCGGTACAAGGAATTGCAGGACATCATCGCGATTCTGGGTATCGACGAACTTTCCGACGACGACAAGATGTTGGTGGCTCGCGCCCGAAAGATCGAGCGGTTCCTTTCCCAGCCGAACTTCGTTGCCGAGCAGTTCACCGGTAATCCCGGCCGATACGTCACCGTGGATGAGACGGTCGCAAGCTTCAAGGAGATCGTCGAGGGCAACCTGGACGACGTTCCTGAGCAGGCGTTCCTGTACTGCGGCGGTCTCGAGGACGTTCGCGAGAAAGCGGCCAAGTTGCAGGCCGTCGGAGCCTAACCCATGCCGACCCCTTTTCAATTGTCGGTAGTCGCACCCGACCGGTCGGTGGTGGAAGAAACCGTGGTCGCGGTGGTTGCGCCGGGACAGGAAGGTTACTTCGGCGTGCAGGCGGGTCATGTGCCTATGATTGCGGCGCTCCGCCCGGGGATCCTGGAGTATTTGGACCAGACGAACAACCGCCACTTCGTCTATATGGGTGGCGGGTTTGCCGAAGTTGCGGCAAATCGGGTCACGATTCTGGCCGACGAGGCCCAGCATTCCGCGGAAATCGATGCCGCTAAAGCCGAGGAGCATCTGGAAGAGGCTCGAAAGGCGATGCGTGGCGAGGATTCTTCCATGACTCACGAAGAAGCGGTCATCGAAGTGGATCGGGCGATCAATCGCATGAAAGCCGCCCGTTTGAATCGGTAGTTATCGAACAGAAGGTACGCCGGGAAGGATCACATCCGCCACCGCATAGGATCGGCGGATATCTTGCAAGCAAACTTTGGCCCGGTGCCCGATGAAGTCGGCGCCGTCGATGAGTTCCACAAAGTAACCGTTATCGGTCCAGCCGCAAATGCGGTTGACGTTATCGAATGCGGATCGGCGAACGTTGCACTCCAATACTTGCGCTCGACGAAATCCCATCTGCTGCCGGTCGAACTCCTCGATGGTGCCGGTCGTGATTTCGTACTCCTCGTACTCCATGTCGAAGTTGGCGCGGATGAATATCCCCCGCCGCATTTCATGCTCGAGCTCTTCGACATTCTCGCCGTCGAGCCCGATGAGGGCTTCTACAACAGCGGGGTGGCATTCCACAAGAAAGGCGTTTCCGGGCTCGTTCAGCTTGCGCCACATGTCACGTTCGATCCAAAGGCTGACCGTTTCTTTGCTGCTGATGCGGCCAACGCCTTCGCACATCGGGCAGATCTCGGTGATCTCCTGAGTGACCGATTCGCCGGTGCGCTTACGAGTGATCTCCACTAAGCCCAAAGAGGAAACTCGGCCGACGCGGGTTCTCGCTCGATCACGGGTCAATCCATCGGAGAAGTGGGTAAGGACCTTTTTGCGGTCATCCGCGGACTCCATGTCGATAAAATCGACCACGATAATTCCGCCCATGTCGCGCAATCGAAGTTGCCGCAGCGCTTCGTCGGCGGCTTCCATGTTCGCTTTCAGGATGGTTTCGTTGAGCGAGGTGCTTCCGACCTGCTTTCCGGTATTTACGTCGATCGCCGTCAGTGCTTCCATCTCGTCGATGACGAGCGAGCCGCCGGACTTCAGGTTAACCTTGTGTTGGAGGAGCCGCTCAAGCTCCTTCTCGATGCCGTATTGGTCGAAAATCGGCTCGTCTTGATCATAAAGGTGGATTTTTTGTCGCATCGACGGGGCAACCATTGCCGCCATCAAATGCACCTTTTCGTATTCATCCGGATCATCGATCACCATTTGAGAGATGTCGTCGCCGAACATGTCGCGAACGGTACGGAAAAGCAGCGTTTGGTCCTTGTGGACGCAAGCCGGTGCGCGCAGTCGCTTCGCGGTCTTCATGACGTCCCCCCAAAGTCCCTGTAAGTAGGTGATGTCGGCCTTTAATTCGGCCTCAGTCCGCCCTTCGCACTCGGTTCGTAGAATGAGTCCAAATCCGTTGGGGACGATCTTGTCGCCCAGGCGTCGGAGTCTTTCACGCTCTGACCGTTCCTCAATTTTCCGGCTTACGCCGACGTTGTTGGCTTCCGGAAGGAGAACCACGTAGCGGCCGGGCAAGGCGATCCGAGTGCTGACACGCGCGCCCTTAGTTCCCCTCGGCCCCTTGGTGACCTGCACCATGACCTGTTGGCCGGGTTTAAGCAGGTCCTTGATTTTGCGGCGACGCAGTTCACTGCGTTTTAATGAAGCCGGGCTGTTGTCCCCGATTCCTTCGTCGGGGATGATGTCGGCCACGTACAGGAAGGCGTTGCGCTCCAGTCCAATGTCCACGAAGGCCGCATCCATTCCGGGCAAAACGTTTTGCACAATCCCCTTGAAGATGGAGCCGACGACCCGCTCTTCACGCTCGACGCGATACTCAGTGAGTTGACTATCTTCGAGCATTGCGATGCGTGTTTCGCGGTTGGAGACATTGACGATAATCTCTACTTTCCGCGAGCCATTTTGGCTGGCCGAGGGAGATTTTCGAGTTGTGCGGCGGGGCGCGGGACGACGATTTTTACCGTTGTTTGAAGGCATTTAGTTTTTAAATTCGAATGTGTTAGGTGGCATGTATTGCCCAGGTCGACGATGTGTGGAAGTGGTCCGGATAATTCGTGAAGCCACTTCCAACCGGTATTTGACTCTTATCTTACCTGGTGGGATCTGCGGTTAATCTTCGTCCCCGCCGCCCTCCATATCGGCTTCAAACATCTCCTCCATATCGTCGCTCATATCCTCGTCCATCGCCTTGCCCATCTCACGCACCATTTCTCGCATCGCGGCGGGGCTATCGGGTTCGCCCATGAAATCCAATTGGTCGGCCATTGCATCCACCCGGTCATCTTCATTTCGGTAGCGCGCGAAGCGGCTGACGAGTTTCGAATTCCGAAGGCTGCCGCATTGCGGACATTTGGACTCAGATTGGTCCGCGGTCATCCCCACCAAGTCTGAGAATTTCTTGCCACAGTCGAGACAGCGGAATTCAAATATGGGCACGTCATCTATTTTAGAATCTCGTTGGCGTCCTAAAATAGGTCGGTGTCGATACAAAAAACTTCCAAGCCGCTCGGCTCGATAACCGTCGTTTGCGGCTCCATGTTTGCCGGGAAGAGCGAAGAGCTCATCCGCCGGGCAAGGCGCGCCCTCTATGCCAAGCGCAAAGTCCAGGTGTTCAAGCCGGCGATTGACAACCGCTATGACGAGTCTAAGGTAGTGACCCACATGGGGGTGGACCATGAGGCGGTTCCGGTAAAAAACGTTGTTGACCTCCGGTCCAAAATCGACCGAAACACCCAGGTCATTCTCATCGAGGAAGTGCAGTTTTTTGACGAGTCCATCTGCGAGCTGGCAATGGAGTTGGCCGATAAGGGGAAGGAAGTTATCTGCGCGGGGTTGGATCAAGACTTCCGCCGGGAGCCCTTCGGTCCGATGCCCAGGTTGCTGGCGCTGGCGGACGAGGTCGTTAAGCTTCGGGCGATCTGCATGAACTGCGGAGCGATCGCCAGCCATACCTTTCGCCAAATCGATGGTAAACCCGCCCACCGGGACGACCCCATTATTCTGATTGGCGCCTTGGAATCGTATGAAGCGCGCTGCCGAAATTGCTACAAGCTCCGAAAGGGCCGCGGTTAAGCTTTCAATTTCATCGTCAATTTGGCGGTCGCCGGCGGGACCCCTTCTGACATCCGCAGATTCTTTATCGAAGATTCAGAAGATAGCGGAGTGAAGTCAGACGCGTCGACCCAAGTGGTACCGATTGCGCTGGTGGGATCGAGTCCGGATGCTTCTTGATACGCAACCGATACCTTAAGCTTGGTTCCGCTTTTCTCCAGAATCTCGTATGTTCCGGTTCCCTTTGGAAGTCCCAGCGCCTTGACTTCGGGAAATTCGTGCGTCCACTTTTCATGGATCGTGACCGGTTTATCCGGGCTGGGAATGTCGCTGGCGCGGGTGATGATCTCACCGACCGCATCATCTTCCGATTGATCCGCAGCCGGAGTCTTGTCGAGAAGATCGCCCCGGGCGCTGAACTTCTGGACTTCCTCCGGTGGATCCGCATTCGTTTCCGTTTGCCCGCCAAAGGTGGTTACCATGTTTTTGAAAGAGGTGCCCATTGTGTAATCCCCGCTTGGTTCGACTTTTTTCACGTGCAACTTGACGTCGGCTGCAATCGAAAACGATGACTCCAGCAATTTTCCCTCGAACTTCATGGAGTAATTCAGCACCTGCCCGGTATGCGGTCGCCAAACCATCGCAAAACGGTCGGCTGGGATGCTCAGAAGAGAGGCAACGATTATGAGCGCAGCTTTCATTGTCTCCTTTACGACGCGTAATGCCCCACGGTTAGCACATCCCAATGCGAATGCAACGCCGCCGCTCAGCGTCCATAATCTGAACGGCTTATGAAGGATACAAAAACGCCGCGGAACGCCCCCGTTTGGGTCAAGGTGTTTGTGGTCTTCCACCTGGTTTGCATCACCATGTGGTCCCTGCCCTATCCCAAGAAGCCATATATGCAGGGGACGGAGCAGCTTGGAATTCGGACGGACAACGCCCGGGTGTTCGCGAAGAGCTTGAGCGAGACCATCACCGAAGGCACCCTCTATTTGAATTGGAAATATCTGAAGGGTTCGCCGCTTATGTACTACCCCGGCGTCACCGGCTTCTGGCAGTTCTGGGATATGTTTTCACCCAACCCGGCAAGCATCGACCTCTACATGCAGGCCGATGTCATCTACGCGGATAAATCCAAACACCGCTTTTTGTATCCCCGAATGTACACGTTGCCAATTCCGGAAAAGTACGTGAAGGAGCGGTATCGAAAGTTCTTTGAAAACGCCAGCGCAAGCGACCAATCGTATGAGCTGCCGGCGGTCGGACAACGGATCGCGCTGGAATGTTTCACAGACCCGAACAATCCGCCGGTTTCCATCGAAATATTGACCTTTCAAGACATCATCGAGCCCCCGGGAACACTTCCTGATCCGCAGTACAAGTCATACGTGCTCTTCCGGTATTCCGTGGATCAGGTGAAGCTGCGCCGCGATAAGGGGATTGCGCCTTGAAGAATTGGTTGCGCCAGGTCGACCAGTATTGGTTCGGGCAGGGTTCGCCGGTCACTCTGGGCGTGACCAGGATTCTCATTGGGTTCCTCGCCCTCACGAATTTTCTGATGATCGCGCTCGACTTCGGCGCCTGGTTCACCGAGAAGGGTTACGTGCCCCACGCCATGGCGATGCGCAAAATGCCGGACCTTTCGGGAACGACCAGCCTGTTCGGTCAGCCGATTGTCCTGCCCTTTGAAGTGCCCCGGATCAACCTCCTAGGATACTTTGGAATGGGTGAAAGCTACGGTTGGGCGGTGTTTGTGTACACCCTGACGGTGATAGCGGCCTTCACCACCATGCTCGGACTTTGGACCAGAGTTTCCACCATCCTGCTCGCAGTAGGGACGGTCAGCATCCAACTCCGGAATGGGTTTATTCTCCATGGCGGCGATGCGGTTCTACGCGTCATGGTGCTGTACTTGGCGATCGCCCCCTGCGGAGTGGCTTGTTCCATGGACCGCCTGATCAAGCTTTGGAAGGGCAAAATCGGTCCCGCGATGCCCACCGTATCGCTCTGGGCGCAGAGGTTGATTTCATACAACGTTGCCTTGGTCTATTTCACGACCTTCTGGCACAAGATGCACGGCAATTTTTGGCGCAACGGTACAGCGACTTGGTATCCCGCGCGGCTCAACGAATTCGACCGCTTTTGGGTGCCGCCCTTTATGGATAACCCACCGTTCATTTATCTCTCCACCTATGGAACGTTGGCGGTGGAGTTGTCACTTGGCACTTTGGTGTTCTACCGGCCACTACGAAAATGGGTCCTAATCGCGGGTTTGGCGATGCATGGATTCATCGAATACAGCATGAACATCCCGCTGTTCGCGTTTCTCATTTGTAGCGGATACGTTTCGTTTTATGAAGGCGAGGAGATCACGGAGTTTTTCCGAAGACTGGGCAAGCGATTTAGCCGATTCGCGGTGCGGGTTTGGACTCCGCAGAACCGTCCGCTGCGACCCGGTCCCGCTAGCGCCCTAAATGCCCTAGATGCATTGGCGCTAGTCTCATACACCGACGGAGATGCTCAGAGTTGGAAAGCCCGAGATCTCCAAGAGCGCGAGTTGAACCCGTTGCGGGCAAGTTGGACCCGTTCCTTGGGGGCTTGGCCAGTGGGTTGGATTCCGGGGATTTGGAACAAAGTACTGAACGCCAGCCTGGACGAACCTCGAACCGCCGTCGAGCCCACGCCTACGCCACCTAAGAAGAAAAAGGTGGGCACTAGATGAGAACTTGGCGATTCGGCAAACCCAAAACTCCCGGCTTCGGCATCAGTCGAGATTTTTACTTGACCATTCTCTCCAGCCGAGCGGTACTGCCACCAATGTTGGAGATGATCAATCCAACGGGAGCGGGTGGAGCGGTGGTTGGATTCGGCGCTCCCCTTGCCGAAGGCGCCTCAAAAGATTCGCTGGGTCGTCCACTGGAGCGAGGCGCCTATGCCATTGCGAGCAAGGATCAACGCACGGTGCTTCGACTTTTTGCCATGAGCAAAGAAGAGGCGGGGTTTGATCCGGAGCCGTTCCTCAGGAGTCCGTTAGCCTCGCAAGTGAGCGAGGAATTAAGGCTAAGGGTCAGGGCGACCTGGCTAATCGGACAGCTTACATTTGAGTCGCACGATCCGATGGTGTACCCGTCAATCGACTTCTTGTTGGATTTCGCCGCCCGGTTTGCATACTTGACCGAAGGCGTCGTTGCGGACCCGATCTCCCGTCGCTACCTGCTTCCGGAAGAGGTTCGGCACGTCCATCGGGTGGATCCACTCATCGATGCCCGAGACGTGGTTGGCCTGAGCCACCGCGTCCAAGACGGCATCCACCTGTTTACTTTGGGGATGCAGAAATTCGGAATGCCGGAGTTTGAGATGAAGGGAATCCAGGTGGCGGACTTGCCTCAAGCCGAATCCTTTATGATGGGTCTGTGCCAAACCAACTTGCTGGGCTCAAAATCGCACCTTCAGGACAAAATTGGCGCGCCGGGATTGGAGTTCGAAGTCCGAGAAGGCGGGTTGGACCGTGGACTTTGGGAAGGGATCGACGTTTGGGAATTGACGCCCGCCGCCATCCACACCACCGGAGAATGCCTGGCCGCTTGGCAAGCTAAGCTGGGTCGCGTTTGATCTGGTGGTTCATGGACAGCCAGTAGAGACCGAGCTGCCGAATGGCATCCATAAATTCCTCGAATTCGACGGGTTTGCGGATGTAGGAATTAGCCCCGAAGCTGTAGCTTTGAGCAATATCGCGCTCCTCGTCGCTCGAGGTGAGAATGACAATCGGCAGGTTTGCGGTCGACGGCTCTTGCCTGATCCGCTGAAGCACTTCCAAGCCGCCAATTTTGGGCAACTTGAGGTCCATCAGCACCAAGTCGGGGAGGCGAGAGTTGCTGCCGAAAAGAAGTTCAAGAGCTTCCGCACCATCCCTCGCCACTCGAATGATATTGGGCACTTCGCTCTGTCGCATGGCGCGCAGAGTGAGCTGCTCGTCATCGGCGTTATCCTCCACGAGTAGAATGGTCTTGGGCTCGGTTGCCAATTCGGTGGGTTCCTGCATTAGATAAGTGAGCGACATCGAAAAAAACTCAATCAAAAAACGTTAACTATTGAACGCTAACATCCTATTATGGGTGCCCGGTTTAACCACG
>DATFHI010000103.1:0-4341 GCA_035248525.1 Fimbriimonadaceae bacterium
CAGGACAACAGTCTCTGGATCTGTTTATCGTGGTTCGAATCCATGGCGGGCAGCCAAGATTCAAAAGAAAAGACCCCTTCCGCTCTAAAGCAGAAGGGGTCTTCGTGTTTTAAAGGCTAAGCCTTACCAGCGACCGCCGCCACCGCCGCGAGAGTTGCCCCCGCGTCCGCCGCCGCCGCCGTAGCCGCCGCCACCACCGGATCGACCGCCGCCGCCACCACCGCCGCTGCTGCCCTTGGGCTGCGCTTCGTTAACAGTGAGCGAGCGTCCGCCCAATTCCTTCTGGTTGGTATCGGCAATCGCTTCGGTGAGCTGATCGGCGTCGATGTCGACGAATCCAAAACCGCGCCCCTCGATGATTCGAGCATTGCTAGCGTTGTATTTCGCGAAGTGGTTCTGAAGGTCGCCTTCAGAAATCGAATAAGGCAAGTTGCCTACGTAAAGTGTTTTTGTAGCCATTTGATGGCCTCCTATTTTAAGTTGTTCCGGTTCAAAGGCAGGATATCGAAGAAGAACCGGCCAGGAGGCGGGACCATTCGGAATTCTGAGGCAATGTTCGCGTAACGACTTATTATACTCCTTCAATTAAAAACAGGTTTCGTTTGCTCTATCTTAGGTCTTCTGGTCTTTGGCCGCGTTTGAATTTGTCGAAGCCAAATGGACTCGGTTCATAACGGCCGACAAGGCTCACATCCGAGCGCTTTGGTACATCCATACCGAGTCCCCAATAGGTTGCATTTACCAACATCCTCCGCAAGTTCTCGTCGAGCAGATCGGTTGCTGCTGCCATGGTCGTGACGAAGATTCGATTCGAATTGCCAGCCTCGTTTCTCCTTATCCTCGTCCAAGCGATTGGCATCATCGGATCGTTGAGCGCTTGGGTTACTCCAAGGCTGTTGCGCTTTTCACCGGTTGCCGGAATGTCGGAGGAGTTCAGTCCACTGACAACCTGTCCTTGTAGGAGAACTTGGACGTCGGGAGGTGGGTGGGCTTCGTAGACATCGGTGGTCCCGAAGATTTGCCCAACTCTCCTTAGAATCGGATGTTCTGGCTGAACCGAAACTCCCCGAGTTGCTTGGACTCCATGGATACCCCAGTGGGAAATCCAGTTCTCTCCCAGCACTTGCTCACCGAATCCACCGGGCCACTCTGTACTCTGCCATCCGTATTTCCGGAATTCGCTTTTGGAATCTGGGGGATATTGAAAGGCGTGCGTGCTCGTTCGGAGAGCGATTATCGGCTTGCCGGCAAGGTAGAAGTCGGCGAATCGCCGCATCTGCTCATCTGGCCAATTGCGAAATCGCAGTTGCATGATACAGAGGTCAGCATGCTCGAGCGCCTGCATTCCGGGCTGATTGGTTTGGCAATTCGGATCGATGAAGCCTTTGGCATCGATCGAGAAAAGCACGGTGCATTTGAATCCGTGCCGGTTTGCAAGGATTTTGGCGAGCTGGGGAAGACCCTCCTCCGACCGGTACTCCTCGTCGCCGGCAAGAAGCACAATCTCCTTGCCTTTTCCCGGACCCTTTTGACCCTCGTGGACAATCCACGGATTCACCTGGCCGATAATTAAGGTTCCGGCCAGGATATTAAGCATTTACGGCTCGCAAACGACGCGGAAGCCCACGAAGGATCCGTCGGAGAGCCACCAGCGGCTCTTTGGGATTTGCGGGTCGGTTTCCTGCCATTTTGGAGTCCAGCGCTTGCGCGTAGTGGGAGAAACGTCGGCTAGCTTGTCCAAGAAGGTTCCACCGCAGAGGACGGGCTTGCCATCCAAATCTGTCGCCCACTCGCCGACGTTGCCCAGCGTGTCATAGAGTCCGAACTTGTTGGCCGCCTTCTTGCCGACAGGATGGGTCATTTCATCGCTATTGTCCAGATACCAGGCGGACTTTTCTGCGGTGGCTTTGTCCATCTTCCAAGGTCCAGTCGCTCCGGCTCGGCAGGCCAACTCCCATTCCGCTTCGGTGGGCACCCGATATTTCTTATTTGTTACCGAGGAAAGCCACCGACAATACATTTCGACCGTAGTAAAACTCACGTTGATCACCGGATAGCCGTTATGGCCCCATCCGAGATCAGGCAAAATATAGCTCTTGCTGGGGCGAGCGATCGCATCGGGCTTGAACTCGGTTTGATCGTACGATTTCGAAGGGGGACCACTGGATAGAAAGAGGTCGAATGCCTCCCAAGGCATTTCCGTTTTTGCGATGTAAAAAGGCTTGACCTCGACCGTTTTATTTCCCGACTTGTAAGTTCCGCCCGGAATGGGAAGCATCTGGATCTTGACTACGGACTTGGGCAAGGTCTCGATAAACGGAGCGAGCTTTTGAGGAGGGGGAGTTTGGGTTCGATTCGCAATGGCGACCCCCACCAGCAAGCAAGACGATAAGAGAACGAATGTAATGGATTTAAAGGGTCGAGTTTTTTCCTGGTTCATGACGGGGTGTTTGGCAGTCGTAAGCGCCTCTGTTTCTGACGCCTTAAGCGCGCTTGAGGAACTCAAACGTTTTACCTTTTCCGAATATCACATGGGGATCGATGCCCGTTTGGTCCTGTTCGCGCCCGATCAGGCGGCGGCGGAGAAGGCGGGTAAGGCGGCGTTTGATCGTATCGCCCAGTTGGACTCGATCATGAGCGACTACCGGAAGGACAGCGAGCTAAACCGGCTGTGCGCCAAAGCGGGACAAGGACCCGTGAAGGTCTCGCCGGACCTCTTCCGTGTGCTCTCTAAAGCACGGGAAATTTCTGCCAAATCGGACGGTGCCTTCGATGTCAGCGTGGGTCCGCTCATTACGATCTGGCGGGCAGCAAGAAAGTCGGGGGTTTTGCCAGATAAGGCTGTCATCGAGCAGGCGAGAAAATTGGTCGGTTGGCAAAAAATCAAATTGGACTCGCGCAACCAAACCGTTGAATTGACCACGTCCGACATGAAATTGGATCTGGGAGGAATTGCCAAGGGCTACGCGGGCGACGAAGCGATCAAGGTTCTCCGGAAATTCGGGATCAAGAGCGCGATGGTCGAGATGGGTGGCGACCTGGTATTCAGCAACCGACCTCCCCACAGCGATGGCTGGGTCGTACGAATTCCCAATGCCGGTGAGGATCACGGTCCGGTCGACCTTAAGTTCATGGACTGCGCCGTTTCGACTTCAGGAGACACCGAGCAATTCGCGGTGATCGGCGGCGTGCAATACTCGCACGTGGTGGACCCTCGCACGGGTTGGGCGCTGACCAACCGGGTTCAGGCGACGGTGGTGTCCAAGTCTGGGCTCGACACCGATCCCATTTCAACCGCGATAACGGTTTTGGATGACCAGCACCGAGCCGCCTTTCTTGCGCGGTTCAGGGGCTTAAAGACATATATCCGGACCCTCAAGCGACTCTAACGGTTAGCGTATTCCTTCAGAACGGCGTTCACTTCATCAGTCCCATGGATATCGCTTCGAAAGGGCGCGCCCGAATCCAACAACAGCCGCACGCTATCTGCATATTTGCCATCTGGGTACCAGCAATTCGCCGACCCATAGCATGTTGTGCTCAACGCGTCGCCACCGTAACCATTCTTTAGGGTCAGGTCAGGTTGGAAGCTGAGAATCGTGCGAAGCCCTTCCAAGTCACCATGGAATCCTGCCCAATGGACCGGCGACATCCCTTCATTGTCCTGCGCATCGACTGGAAATCCGAGTTCCAACATGAGTCGAACGAGGTCGTGCCGACGCGCCTTTGCCGCGTCCGAAACTTGGCTCAAATCCTCCGCCGACAATTCAGGCAAGTACTTACTCAACGATTCCGCGGTCGATCGATCCCCCATCCAGCAGGCGGCCATGAGTTGCACCGGACCGGGCGACTTTTCAAACAGAAATTGGAACGCCTTCTTGCGATCCAAATTCGCGGCAACTTGCAGCGGCCGCAGATTGCCCAGGACATAGACATATATTGGCGCTCCGGGGGCGGCGTGGTGGATCATTGGATTGCCTGGCTCGGCCGCTTTTCGTAGCAAGGAATCCGGATCCTCACTCAGGTGCTTTTCAACGAGTTTGGGTTCGTCGACGGCGACGGCGGTGAAGATGTCCGTCGCCGCCCCACGGCGTATGAGCGCCTCCAATACATCGAACTCCTTGGCCCGCCATTGGGCGGCGGTCGACTCGTGGTCGATGCAACGTGCATCCATGTCCGCCCCCGCGTCCGCCAGAATGTCCACGATCTCCGGGGAACTGGAAAAGTGCAGGGGATATTGGCCATCCCCTCCGCGCTCGTGCACAACTCCCGGGTTGGCGGCGATCATCCGTTGCAGTTCGTCCGCCATTCCCAATCGAGCAGCGGCATGGGGCGTTAATG
>DATFHI010000104.1:0-7907 GCA_035248525.1 Fimbriimonadaceae bacterium
CGGGCGATCCGCGCGGGTAAGCAGCTTAGCGACTCCAAGGGCGCGAGCGCGGCGATCTCCACCGAAGCCGCCATCCTCTGCATGAAGCGGGCGATGGATGGGTTCGTGGGTCCGCGAGATATCTTCCGCAACCCCGAGGCCATTTTCCGGTTCTTCGAGCCCACCACAGAGGGCGCTGAACGTTGGAAAGAGGCCGGCGACTCTCCATTCGATCTGCACCTCAGCATAGCGGGAGACGACTTCGCGGTCATGGGGATGCACTTCAAGTTGGGCTTATACGAACATCAGTCGGCGGGGGCATTGCAGGGCGCGATTAACCTGATCACCGAATTTCCCGAGTTGCTCACCGATCCGATCGCGAAGATAACCATCGTTGCCTATGAGCCCGCATTCGGCATCATCGGCAACCCGATGAAGAAGCAGCCCAATACCCGCCAATCTGCGGACCACAGCATGGCTTACATTGTGGCGACGCTGCTTCGCAAGGCGCGGGATCTGGGCGGCGCGGTTTATCCATTTCCGGATGAGTATTGGAAGGCTTTGATGCTTTCGCCGTACGACTATCAGGTTGCGGAATCCGCGATCTTCCATCCCGCGACCCGGGAACTGATGGACAAGATCGAGTTCCTTCATGGCGGCCCGGAATACGATTCCCGGTACCCCGACGGCATCCCGACTTCGATCAAGATCGTGACATCGAGCGGCAGGACCTATGACAGCAGCCTGGTGATGTACCCGGCCGGGCATGCGCGGAACAAAAACGCCGACCTGCCGGGAATCCTGAATCACAAGTTCAACATGCTGGGCCAGTTGGCGCTGCCCGATGGAGCGGATGTGTCCGGCTATGTCGGGCGCTTGGAGTCCATTGGGGACATGAAGCCTCATGAACTGGCGTCTTTGTTCGACGTCCAAATCGCCCACCGTCCGGGTTATGAGTAGTGTAACGGAATGCAGCCTCCCCCTTTCCTAAGGGGGAGGGAAGGGTGGGGGTTCGGGGAGATTAGGTTTGAAGCGTGAAGCGTGAAGCGTGAAGCTTCGAGCGGTTTGTCGCAACTTCCGAACTCTCCGAACCAACCGAACCATCCGAACAGGCTGCCCAAGCTCTCATTTACTGCTGGATCGCCTTTGCAATGTCCGCAGTAGCTCCTCAACCTCTCTCGAGCAAGTGTTTTTCGAGATCGCCATTTATATTCTCAAGTCCGTCAAACACTGGGAGTGTCGCGTCGCGACACTCTAGTTAAGAGATGCCAGGGAGTAATCGGTGACATCAGCATATACACACAGCAAACTATTTGTTCTTTTCCTTCTGCTTTCCATAAGCGGCTTCGCATCGGCTCAGCAGAGCGCCCTCAGGCTGACTTGGATCCTTTCGGGTCCGGCGATCGACGGGGTGGCGCCTTCAGGCAAGGCCGTCCTCAGGCAACCGAGCCTCCCGGGAGAGTTGCGGGTGGACATCAAAGACGTGAACCTACCGGACGGAACGATGCTATCCATGTGGATGGGAAACTTCTTCGCCGGCACGCTTGTTCTCGACGGAGGAAAAGCTCGGCTCGAAACCGAGCTACCTTTCCAATTCCGAAACGGCTTTGTGGAATTCCGTCTGGGCGACACGGTCATTATGAGCGGCCGGTTCAAGAACTGACCGCTGTATAAACACGATGGGCCATGGAGAGAGCCGGAGGTGGAGTGGCCCGGAAGCAAGCCTCCCCCTTTCTCAAGGGGGAGGGAAGGGTGGGGGTCCGGGGGGATTTCTCCAGCATCAAACCTCAGCGCATAAGAGACTCCGATGCGTGTCCGGTTGGTTCGGGTGGTTCGGATGGTCCGGAGGAACTGGGCGTCGGGCGTGAAGCGTCGAGCAGTATGTCGCAAATTCCGAACAACCCGAACCACCCGAACCAACCCCCCAAACCTCACGCCGCCTTTGCCTGCTTTACCGACGTCTTATTGCTCGCGCTCAAACTCAAAGTCACCTGTTGCAACGGCAGGTAGACCGGCTCCGTCGCCTGACCTGTCTGGGTTTGGACAAACCGGTAAGCCGCCGCATAGTAGCCCGCGGGCACAACCACCTGGTGGCTCAACGTGCCGACGGCGAAGGAGAAGAACCCCTTGCTGCGATACGCCCCGGCTTGCGGCTTCCGATTCCCCGTCTTCAGTGGCTGCAGCAAGAACTCGGTGGTGACGTTGGCGGCATTCGCGGCGCTGGCGGTGAACGTGATCTTGCCCGCTTCCGCCAATGCGGTGATGGTGATGGTGTCGCCGGCGAATGGGGTCGCGGGCGGGGTCAGCGGCACGGTTCCGGCGGGTGTGACCTGCAGGAACTTGGCGGCCAACTCGGTAAACGCATTGATGGGCAGGGGCGTGTAGGTCTTGCCGGTGATGGGGTTATGCCGGGTGATGGTGGCGGCATAGTTCTGCCATGCCAGATACTGGGTCGCGTTCAGGGCCTCGAAGGCCTGGGATGCGCGGGTGAGATAGCTGCGCACCGCGACCTGGGCGGGAGTCTGGGGATTGGTTCCCTTGACTCGGGGTTTGACGATGAGTCCTTCCCTGGACCTTTGGAATACGACGTTGCCCGCTTTACCCCGAAGGTCTTGCAGGAGCACGCCTAGTTCGGCTTTTGCCATGTCTGTTCATCCTTTCCTTGCCGCGGCAAATTTAGATCACACCGCGACATTGGTAGAGAATTGGCAGGGCACCCAGGAATCTTTAGAGTCCGTTGCGCATTTTATTGCACTTACTCGGTTTAGACGCATGGAAACCTGGTAATTGGCCAACCGTTTAGGCGGTCCCGGCAGAGATAATAAACGCGGGCACCATGGCAATTCTGGAGTTTGGTTTCGACTTTGAACTGCGGAGCATCTTCGAATTGGTTAACGGCCGAGTCGTCACGTACGATCGCGGCCGGGGTGCGTGGCGGGTGATGGAATCCTACTTTCGGATGGACGGTTGGGGGCTCGCGACGGTATTCGATCTTGCGCCGTTCCACTTCAACCACCGGTTTTGGTGCTCCAGGGTGGACCAATGGCGCCTCGATCCGGAAGCCTTTGGAATGGTGCGCTCCGAACCGACCGACGAATGGCTTTATGCCCCGCTGGATATCGGCCGCATGAAGTGGTATTTGAATAGGACCAAGTGCAAGCTTTATTCCGATTTATTGTCGGAGGAAGTGGATCAGGAAAGTCCAGACACGCTTAGTCGCGCGGAGATACAGGAACTCAGAATCCGGGCCAAAGAGAAGTCCATCGAAGCGGCCCGCCTGATGAAATCTCGTCGCGGTTGACTTCAGGTCAAATGGGTGGCTAGTAAACCGGATATGTATACTCCGCGTTATGACCCCCGAAGCCATTGAAATTGAGAAAGAGACCATTGACGGTTATAACTGCGTTCGGCTCGTCTTCGGCCCGCACTATGCGGTCGAAGTCCGCCAGAAGGGCCAGACCTTCGACTTGGCCGTCGTCGCGACGCATCACGGAATTCGCGTGGACGCCAGCGAGGTTGGCGGCGAACTGGAGCAGATCATTAATGCCCTACGCCAGGAACGCCCGGAGCTGAGAATCGATTAGAGGCTTATCAAATGATTGGTCGGTCCTGCTGCAAGTGCTTGGCCAATAAGTCGTCTAACTTGTCTGGTTGATATGTGACGTCGTAAGCCCACCTCTGCTCGCCGTAGTACTGGTTCACGGCGGCTGCCCACTTCAGCCCAGCCTTCTTCTTGATCTGGTCTAACTCACGCTCGTGGCCTTTCACCTCTAACGCTACAAGCTTCCCATTGGTTAGGCGAACAATGAAATCCGGCCGGTGGGTTCTGGGTGCCCCTTGGGAGTCTACGTACGGGATGGTGAAGTCCAGATTCTCGTTACGGGCATAGCTTTGTACATGTGGCGATTTTTCAAGCTGATAGGCTGCCGTGTTCTCCCACGTGGGGCTATCTAGGACCACGTGGGAAATGTGACTCTTGTTTGTTTCTCGACAAGGCCTACCCGTGCGAAAGAAAATTTCGCGAGTCGAACCTTCGGGCCGAAATCTTTCAATTCGGGGAAGGATCAATGGTTCGCCCTCCGAGTCGCTTGCATGAATATGCTCGCTCAATACGTTTAGGATCTTATCCTGCCACTTCTGTAGTCCAATCTCTTCGGTTGGAGCTTCCTCAAATGTGATGAAATCCCCGACATACTTTCGGACAATCTCCAAGAACTGTGGGAATAGTCGATGCCTTCGTTGGACATCTGCGTCGGTCCGACCCGGGACCCGGATTTGGGCAAGTTGCGACGCAATTCGGAAGCTTGCCGATTGCGCTCGGGAGACAATGTAGTACGGAATGCGGTCGTGCCTCTCGATTGTGCCGGGTCCCGACCGATCCGGTCGGCCGACTCGCAGTCCAACTGCTGCCTTAACATCGACGAACGTAGGCTCCCCACTTTTTCCGACAAGCAGGCACGGCACCTTTTCCCAGTCGCAGACAACGGAATCTTGAACTGCCGAGACGTACCCTTCAACGCGTGGAAAGAGGATTTCGTGCTCGGCTGAGCGCTCCTTTAATGCCTGGACAAGGGTGCTGAACATCGGCGGATTAACGCTTCCCTTTGCCTTGGCCTTAACTGGAATGACTTGGAAAGGTACGCCGTAGACATCGGCATACTCCGGGAGAAGGAAGCCGCGTTCGTCTAACTGATCATAACGAACTCTTCGCAATGCGCGGCCGACTACCTGCTCACATAACAGTTGCGAAGTAAAGCCTCGAAGTCCGACGATATGCGTAACATTGTTCGCGTCCCATCCCTCGGTCAGCATGGAGACGCTTACAATGCAGCGCACTTGTTCGCCGGGCTGGCCTTCTTTGCCCACTGAATTCATGATCGCCCGTTTGCGGAGCTCGGCATCTTTGGCCCTTTCGCCTTCCTCTGCATTCTTTAGCTCCTTGCTGTCATATAGAAATGTGACGGGCGGTCTCCCAGGGTGATTGACAAAGTCTTTGAACTCAAAGTCTTCGCGCGTCATGCGCTCATGAATCAGTTGGGATAGCTGGGTGTCGGCCGTTACGACGATTAAGCAGGGTGGTACGCGATTGCCGCTCTCTTGCCACTGGTCGAACTCCTTCTTCCAGTTTCCGATCATGGTTACAAGCGCGGGCTCCGCCGCACTTACCACCGCCTCCGGCTTCGCTTTCCGGCGTGCGGTTTCCCTATCTTGGGACGGCAACCCCTCGTTGATCCACTGCCAAAGGTGGAAGTACGCGGGTGGACGCTTCCCGTCCCCGTGATTATCATCCACCGGCATCTGGGGAATCTTCACGAGTCCACTTTCAATTGCATCGACCAGGCCAAAGTCGCTGACGATCCAGGGGAACGGTCTGCCTTCAGGGTAGCCACTGCTATTAATGTAGAACGGGGTGGCGCTTAAGTCGAGGCACGTGAGAATGCCGCGGGCCGCGTGTATTTTCTCAAGGCCGGTTATCCATTGGGCAGCGCGCTCGTTCTCGTCCTTGCTTTCCTTATCGAGCGGCATTGCTTCTTGGTCGTTTGGCTTTTGACGTGGCTTGTAGCAGTGATGACCCTCGTCATTGAGTACGAGAATCCGGCCCCGACTCCCGAGATCGCGCTTTAACAAGCGGTTGGAAAAGGCGCTGTCGCTTTCTCGTCCGAGCTTCTGCACGCTTTTGGTACGCGTGTCGTCCTTTACTGCCATCTCTTGGCGGTGGACAAGGCAGATGCGTGCCTCTCCCAATCGGGATCGGAGCGAGGGCGGCACGAGATTGAAGTGATCGTAGTAATTGCCATCTGATCCAGGGATGAGCACGCCGAGGCGCTCTTTGACCGTGACTCCCGGGGCAACGATAAGCACGGCATCGCTGCACCATGTGGCCTGCGGGTAACTGAGCTTATTCAGCACCGACCAGGTTATGAGCATCCCCATCACAATGGTCTTGCCGGTACCGGTGGCCATCTTCGTGCAGTAGCGCAAAAAGGCTTCATGCGCTTGCTCTAAGGGCACTTTAACTGTAGCGCCGGTCTCATCTTCGACTTCTACCATGAGGCCCTGCCGATCGGCTGGGTGCGATTCATGCAGCCAGATAATGGTCTCGACGGCTTCGCGCTGGCAGAAGAACATCCGGTTCTCACGCTCAGGTGGAGCGGCATTCCAGTGGTCAAGAAGCTTGCGCGTGACCGGCGTGACGCCGCGGTACCCGTCGTCTCGCCACGCCTTCACGCGTCGCCGAATTTCGTTAACGTGATCCAGAGGGACGAAGACTTCGTGTAGCAGACCGCCGGATTGCGCACCTTTCGGCTTGATGAAGTATCCGGCGTCACGCCGGGTATCCACAATGTGCGGAGTCTGCTGCTCCGCTTTGTCCAGGTCGACGATCTTCCAGTGTCGTGCAGGTTCATCGAATGGGCCGTTGATAATCGGTTCGTCGATCAGCGACGCGCCGGCGTCCCGGGCCTGCTGTTTGGCGTCGAAGAGGTCGTTCAATGATGCACCCCGGTTGTGGAGGACCTAACTGGATCCGGTGGCAGGTGCGCCACTCGCACCATCATTTCGATGTTCTCGTTACGGCGGCGCACCAGTGCGAAGCATGAATTGGTCTTAAGCTGTCCAATGTCGAAGTGCAATTTCGTGCCGATAACCTTGCCCTCTTCTGCCAGGCGGCACCTCTCTGTAAAGACAAAGCTTTTGATTTTTGAACCTGCACCCAAAGCGTCGCCAGTATATGCAACGGCCGACGAATAGGTTATCTCGATTCGCCATTCTTGGCCCGCTGGTCTAAGAAGCCGACCGCGGAGGAATACGATCTTCCCGCCGCTGAACATTGTCATCCTGCCAGCCGCGACGGGCCAGGAGACGCGGCACGCGGCCATAACTTCCCGAACCGATCCGAGCCACGCGCGTGACGGTCGACCAACTATCTTCTCAAGGGCACGATCCGGCACCAGTAGGAGACTCGCAAACCAGTTGCAGTCACGCTCAATATGCCAATAGTTGCCAGCTGAGGAAAAGCCCGTGGTCTTCCACAGCAAAAAGTGAGCAAGCTCATGTGCCCAAGTGAATCGCTGCCGTTCGGTCAAAGCATCCGGGTCCGACGGAGCCCCAGCTAAGTAGATGCACGGTTTGCTCGCGGGAACGAATAAACCATCTTTAGTCTGCGTCCGAGCTACGGCTTCGGACAACTCGACGCTCCCGCCACGGGCAAGGCTTTCCCGTAGACCTTCATCGCCCAGAACAAGCACCACACCTAAAGCGGCTGAGACCTGACCGATTGAAATGGGTACGTCCCATCGCCCGTCCAGTTTTTTAAGCCAGTTTTCAAGGACTTGTCGGGGAGCCGGGAGCATCGTTATTCTTTCCTATCACATACTTCCAAAAAGAATGAGCCCCGGTGGGAAAGACGCCGGGGGCTCCACTCTTCGTTGCACGAGCATAGTAGTCGTCATCCTGTCCCCTAGCAGCAGCCGTCTGTGGTTTCTTATTCACGTGTAATGAATTTGCGCCAACTTTGTGAGATCTCAAAAACAAATCGTTGTGCGCCATACGATCAACGATTTCGGCCCTCGCCTGGTCTATGGTCCGCCCTCTTGAAGTGCCGACCACAAATGCCTCTATATAGTCGGCGAGCAGACGTCGCCATGCTTTGAACTCCGAATCATTAAAACCAAGGCGGATTTGAACAGCTGGGTCAACTAGGAACGTAATCAGCCATAGTTTTTTAAATCGCTCGATTTGTGCGGCTAAATGTCCGGCAGCCAGCTTCTGAATGCTTTCTTTATCGTAAGCATCTAGTTGATGCAGTTCTCCTCCTACTAACACCTTCACTTCCGCGATCTTAGAATTCATTTTGCTATTCGGACAGTACATGACCAGTTCGCCGCGCTCCAACGCAAAGTCCGTCTCGACTTGCCGCAGGGATTCTT
>DATFHI010000105.1:0-8623 GCA_035248525.1 Fimbriimonadaceae bacterium
AGCGCAGTCGCCAGTATGCGGAAGCCATGCTCTGATCCCACATCAGGAACTATTTTGAAGTTTGAGCGTCAAATCACCTAGGATGGACTCGGAAAAGGCTGACAATTCAGTTGTCGACGGCCTGCCCGTTGCTACCGTCAATCAGGTTTCCTTCCCTTTCCCTACAACGTCCACTCTCAGACGCTGGACTTTCAAAGTAGCAATCTTTGCGCTCGTCGTTTATTTGGCCTACGTTGTTCGGGAGATCTGGCTACCGCTTATTCTGGCCTTGATCTTGGCGATGGTCCTCAGTCCGACTATCGACCGGATGGAAGCTCGCGGCTGGCGACGTTCCACCGCCACACTGTTTGTATTCATCAGCTTTCTCACGATTGTGGTCGGGCTTGCCATACTGGCGACTCCATTTTTGATCGCGGAGGGCCAGGAGATTCAGGCACACTTCGAACGGTACTTCCCCGATCTTTCCAAGGCGGGGCTGGTCAAGTCGTTCCATGCGATGAATGCACCCGATGCGGTCGCGGAATACGGCGCGCGTGCTATTCAATTCGTGAACGAGAGTCTGCGCAAGTCCACTTCCCCACTTGTGGATATCGGGATGAGGTTCGCCTCGAATCTGATCTGGGTTGTGATTATTCCGGTGGTGACTTACTACGTGATCCGGGACTATCACATCATCATCACCAAGGCCCTGCTCATCGCTCCCTCGCGACACCGCCCAACCGTTCAAACCGCCATTACCGAGATCACGACGATCTTCGGAAAATATTTGCGTGGGCTCGGCATCGTCTCGCTCGCCAATGGAGTCGCGACATGGCTCGTTCTTGAACTCATTCACGTCCCTAGCGCCCTCATGCTCGGATGCATTGCCGGGTTGCTGTACAGCGTGCCTTACGTGGGCGCGGTCCTGACCGTCATCTTGACGGCAATCATCTCGTTCCTCGGCGGCGGATTCAATTTGATGGTGCTGAGCGTCGCCTTCAGCACCGTTCTCCATCAGATCGTCTTCGATCAAATCATCACGCCTAGAGTGCTGGGCGGCCACGTTGGCCTTCACCCCATTCTGTCCATCATCGCCTTGCTTGTGGGCAACCTCCTCCTTGGCATTGTGGGAATGCTGCTGGCCGTTCCGGTTGCCGCCTGTATTCAGATTGCGGTCCTCACCATGATTCCAAAGCTGGCGGTAGAGATTGAGTTGCCGCCTGCCGCCCCCGGCACGGTGTCGGAAGAGGTTCGCAACGAAGAGGCGTTGGAGCAGGTCGAGGAGATCGACGCCTCAGAACGTCGGAAAGAAGCCGTGGCCCAGGTCGTGGATGTCATCGAAGAGACCCTCAGCGCAGAAACTGAGACTCGGGCCGTAGTCGAGGAAGTCGGGCTACCGTCTAAAATCTCCGACGAATCAGAAAACTAACTACGCGACTTGGTAGACCTGCCACTCACCAGGTACACCCTTCAATACATGGGTACCCAATTCTGAAAAGGACAAGTTAGAGCCGGCAACCAGGTCTTTCACCGTTCTTGAAACCGCAACTGAGCCATTAGGCGCAAGGGCGATGATGCGTGCGGCCAGATTGACGGCGATCCCGCTGATATCATCGCCGATCAAGTCGATTTCTCCAGTGTGCAGACCTGCTCGAATTTGGAGATTCAGTCCTTGGACTCGTTCTCCAATTGCCTTAGCGCACCGGATTGCCCTTGCCGGACCATCGAAAGTCGCAAGGATGCCGTCGCCGGTGCTCTTGACGAACCTGCCCCGATGCTCTTGAATCGCGGCGAGCGCCTCCGCATCATGCTCGGACCGAATCTCTTTCCATCGGTGATCCCCGCACATGGTGGCCAGTTTGGTGGAGTCCACGATGTCGGTAAACAGTACGGTGGCAAGGATACGATCGTGTAACCGATCGGAGACTTTGCCCGTTACGAATAGTTCGAGTTCCGATAGAAGCGCCTCAGTCTCCCCGACCGCCTCCATGTGATCGATTCCTGGCAGTTCGACGAATTTGGCGCCCGGGATGAGGCCAGCCATATACCGGCACTCGGCATCGCTTACGCTCTGGTCGCCTTCGCGCCGGAGAACCAAAGTGGGACACTGGATCGAGGCTAAAGCGGGGCGAACGTCGATTAGACAATTCATCCGGAACAGGTCTACCGCTGCGCCGGGGCTTGCCGAATTTCGTATGACATCGCCGAATGCCTTAATCAGGGATTCATCTCCTTTGCGAGAGGGCGCCAGCCACTCTTCTATTCGCTTTCGCATCGCAGCATCGCCTCCCCAATTCGTTCGGACTCGCTGGCAAATTTCCTCAATGTCGGCAGGGTCGATTCCCCACGGATAATCTGCCTTTTTTGTATCGCACGCGGAGGCGCCAAAGATGATGAGCCCCAAAGTTCGTTCGGGATATGTCGCCGCGAATAGCGCACTTAGGGGTCCGCCTTCGGACACCCCCATAATGAAGGCTTTTTCGCTTCCCGCCGCATCCATCACCGCTCTGACATCGTCCATGCGCTCTTCCATGGTGGCGATCCCGGCATGACGGTCGGACAGACCGGTGCCACGTTTATCGAAGCGGATCAATCGGCAAAATGAAGTCAACTGCTCCGCATATTTGACATACGGAGGAAGTTTCCACTGCAGTTCAACATGGGAAACGAAACCAGGAAAATGGACCATGTCCACGGGTCCGTCACCTGAGACCTGGTAGGCAATAGATACATCGCCGCTCAGCGCATATTTGGTCTCTGGAATGGGAAACATGCACTACCAGGATAGCCCAGTCCTAACTGCTTGTAGGCTTATTCCTGATGGCTGATACAATCAGCACGACGCAGCCCAACACAAAGCCTGCAACCAGTCCCTGAATAATTCCCAACCCTATCCCTAACTGCAGCGGATCGTATGGTTTATCCTCCAAATAGGGTCCCGGTCGAAACCATGCCCGGTACAAGTCAGGTGCGAATAAGCCCAAGCCAAACCCCAACAGGCCACCAACAAATGCCCCCACTCCGGCAAACGCGCCAACAAATCCAACCATTTTTGCGGTCGACATCCCTATCATTCTAGTGTAATTTCCTAAACGGTTACACTATTGCCCCATGCGCATCATCAAGATTTCACCGGAACGTTGGCAGGAGTACCGGTCAATTCGATTGGAGGCGCTTAAAACCGATCCGGATGCTTTTGGCGCAACTTTGAAAGCCACGCTTCAGCGTCCTGACGAGTGGTGGGCCAACGTCTTGCAAATCGCTAAGTCCGATCCCGATAAAACCGTTGTATTCGCCGAGGTCGAGGGAGAACTGGTTGGGATGGCGGGTGCATACCCGGAAGATGAGGATGGCTGTGTCGACGTAGTGGGTATGTTCGTTCGTCCAGACCAACGCGGCAAGGGAATCGGACGCGCACTTCTTCAGGCGGTGGTGGACGAGGTCCAAGCGGACACCATTCGGTTATGCGTCAATGCATCCATGCCGGCCGCGGTCGCTCTCTATCGGAGTTTTGGTTTTGAAACCCTATCTGAATGTATGGGCACCCGATCCGACGGCTCCACCTTTCCACAAATCTTCATGGAGCTCCGCCGACCCAAAAAAAATGAGTCGGACTGAAATCCTTTTACAGATTTCAACCAACTCACTTTATGAAACGACGATCTCCGATGATCGGTTCATCGGCGACCATCATTTGGAGACCCTGCCGTCGAAGCCTTACTTTTCTTTCGCACCAGCCCGGATCCAAGCTTCGATCTTGTTAGTCTCAGTGGCCCTCAGATCTCGGCCAGGGGGCATCGCCTGGGGTTTTCCGTGGAGGACGGTAGCCAATCGACTGATGGTTGGCTTTCCTACCACTACGACTTTGCCCTTTGAATCCCCCTGCATGATTTTCTTATAAGTGGTCAAGTCTAGGCCATGGGCAGGACGGGGTCCCTTGTGACATGCAACGCAATTTGCTTTGAACAAAGGGGCGACGTCCTTGTAGCTTAGTGGCTTTGCCCTGGCTTCGAGCGGGACCACGAACGCGGCAAAGAGTCCCGCAAGAGCCATCGATGCTAGGAAAGTGCTCGTTTTCATAGTTCTTGCTTGTTGGAAGCTCGCCCTGAGGCGAGCTCCAATCAGTGAAGCTTTGCGAGCTTCGCGCCTTTCACCTTCAGAGCGGATGCAACATCGAATAGCGCCTGGTTGGTGATCCGGTGAAAGTCCAAGTCTTGGCTTGGTCCGAATTTCTTGTCCATATCATCCATCACCGCTTCATGGATGTCGTGACTCAGCGCCTTGTCGAGCAGCAGTTCGGTATATACGGTTCCGTCCTTATCCATTGCCGCCTTGGCCATGGTAAGCGCTAGTGCAGCACCCTTCATATTCCCCTTCGGCAACTTGACTTTTGCGTTAGTTGCAATTCGCAGTGCATCTTTGACCGCGTAGTCGAACATTACGATCCACTTCTGGATTCGGGCCTTTCCATACTGAGCCTCCAATTTGCCAACTTCGGCCTTTACTGTATCGGCGCCGAGCATCGATGTAAGAGCTTTCGCTACCGAAAAGTTCGCGCCTCCACCTGCTTCAACAAACGATGCCGTCACTTCCAATGCCGGTTTGCCCATGTATGCCGGCCCGCCGTATCGAGCCATCTGCATGTTGTGTGAACTTTGCGCGAAGCCGGTTGAGACCATAGCAAAAGCGGTAAGAATGAATAGGTAGGCCTTCATCATTTACTCCAAGGTTGGTTTTATGTCCGTTTCTGCAGACACGATTGAAGTATAACCAATAACTCCATGTTTTTGTGGAGTTATTCTACAAGCTGGCGTCATTATTCACGTAGATGAACCTTTCTTCGCTTTTGGCTGGTACACGCGGTGAGATCGTAGCCCTCGTTCGGGAGGGAGTTTCGACGATCGGAGAGATTGCTGACCGGATGGAGTTGACGCAGAACGCAGTTCGGGCGCACGTCGCCAACCTCGAGCAGAATGGTGTATTGGTGGTCGCAGGAAAGCGCGCCAGCGCCAAGCGGCCCGCCATTATTTATGCTCTAAGCGACGCAGCCGAGGCTTTTTATGCTCGAGCTTATGCTCCGGTGCTTGTCGCATTAGCTCAAGGCTTGGCGACGAAGTTGCCGCCGAAGGAGCTCGAATTCCTATTTGAAAAGATTGGTCGCGAACTTGTCCCTCGATCTTCCGAGTCGGACAAGCTCTTGCGGGCAGAGACTGCCGCGCAAACTTTGACCTCCCTGGGCGCCGTGGTCAGAGTGGAAGAAACTGCGGATGGAATTTGGATCAGGGGCAAACGGTGCCCCCTTTCAAGTTTGGTGGCGGAATGTCCCCAAGCGTGCCGATTGGGAGTCGGATTGGTACAAAACATTGTGGGTGGAGAGGTAGAGGAGCAATGCACCTACGAGCCCGCGCCTGCCTGCCAGTTCCTGATTCGCTGAGTCCACTTGTCCAGACGCAAAAAAAATGAGTCGGACTGAAATCCTTTTACAGATTTCAACCAACTCACTTTATGGAACGACGGTTTTGGCGGACTTGTTCCATCGGGCGTAAACTGACCTCATGCTGGTGCTAGCCCTGCTCGTTATCTCCGGACCTAAGACTCTGCACGAGACCTCGGAATGGAAGGCATTCGAGGCCGCCCTTGCTGCCAAGCCGCAATGGATGGTGCTGGTTATGAACAAGCTCCAAAACGGCAATAACTTCCAGTTCGGGGCAATCAAGACCGGGCTCCAAATCGGCTGGTCAGAGAAGGTCCAGTACGTCTGGGATGGCCGCAAAGGGATCTCCCTGGATTGGCGCACCAAAACCTGGAAACCCATCCCTTCGAAAACGGAGCTGGACCGATTTTTCCGAAACGGAATTCCCTTCTTCATGGAGCAATGGGATTCCATACCTACCAAGCTGGTTGGATATGATGCTGCCGGGAAAAAGTCCAAAACCGGATGGCGGTTCCAGGATCATGGACGAGATTACGAGTGGGAAGGCGTTTATTGGTTCGATGACAAAACCCACATGCTGTCGGAGTACTACTTCTCCGGCCGGGGCATGGTCAGCCAGCCGGACTTTGTCGGGATGTATGACCTCTACTGGACTTTTGACAAGAAGCAGATGGAAGGCTGGTCGCTAACCCCACCCAAGGATTACAAACGGGTGGACTCCAAAGACTAAGGCCCGGGACCCATTTGACCGCTCCGTTGCCATGGCTGATAATGCGGCAAATGTTGATAAAGCAGAGTCTGCTTGTTGGTTTCGGAATCGCCATGGGAATTGGAATTGGAGTGAGCATTCCCTTTGCAAATGCTCAGGTCAAGGCCCAAGGGCAGCGGACGGTCGGCGAGTTTCCTGACTTGGTTGGAGGCTTGAGGGCGACTCCCGGTTGCCTTTCAGTTAAAACTTCCTCTTTCAACGCGGGGAAGCAGGCCGTAATCTTCTCTTGGTTCAAGAATAAAGCCGCGGTCAACGCTTGGTACAACTCCAAAATGCACCGGGACGCGATGAGGAAGTTCTTCCCCAACCACCCAGGGAATCCATCCGCGCTCTCGGGATTCAAGGATGAGAAATCGCCGCTGCTGGTGGTCGCCAGCGTGACCCCGTCCGATAAGCCGATGATTGCTGGATCACCCCTGGCGGTATCGCAAATCGCGATCGAGATCTATCAACCCGTGCCGGGTGGTTTGACGTTTGGCGGTGGATTTGCACCAGATACCTTGGAAGTCCCCGGACTCATCCGAATGCCCGCGAACGGCGGCAAGTAGATTTGTAAAGGAGTCCCAGCAGCTGGGGCTGTTTTGTCAAATAGGCATTTTTCAAAACGCTGCTTGTAACCGGGCAACCTGGAAACCAGGTCACTCGGCATCTAACAACGTCGCCTGCCTCTATTCCTAGCCGCCGGCGCCAGTTAGCTTCCCATCCATTTTGGTTTTCGGCTCGCCGACGTCGGTAATGTTCTTCAACATCCACTTGCCGCCGGACTTCACCCACGTCTCGCGAGAACGGGCCTCCATCCACATCACGTGCTTCTTCTTGTCGGTGCCCGGCTTCATCGTCATCGTGTACTCATTCAGCAAGTTGACGATCATTCCGCCTTTTGCCTTCTTCACCGACTCGATTTTGAATTTGTATTTGATCTTCTCGGCCATGTCCATCATTTGTTTAAGGCCGTCCAACGCTTCCTTCTTCTTGTTGGTTTTGCCGTGCTCGGTGTAGGTGAAGTCAGGGGTGGTCATCTTGTTAAAGAAGGCCATATCCTTGGTCTCCATCGCCTTGATGACTTCCGGCCCGCCGGCCATGTACCACTTTTTGAAGTCGGCGACGTCGTCGGCGGCGGCAAGGGCGGTGATCGACGTGGCAAGGGCCAAAGCCATGAACGGTTTGAGGGAAATATTCATTCTGTTATCCTGCTGGCGCAAGTTTACAAATTCGCCGCGGTTGTGACAACTGGGCACAAAAAAACCTCCCCCTTTCCCAAGGGGGAGGGAAGGGTGGGGGTTTGGTGCCTCCCCTTTCCCAAGGGGGAGGGAAGGGTGGGGGTTTGGGGGTAAATAGCCCTCTACCGCCGGGGGAGGGTTGGGTGGGGGTCGCAAACAACTAACCTTTGCCCCAGGGCCCCCTTCCTCCTGGTGAATCTTCAGGAGGAAGGGTTGGGGATGGAGGTGAGATTGCCGGATACGCAAATGCGCGTATCCAACCAGAAGAGACCTCCACCCCTACCCCTCCTCCTCTCGCAAGCTCCAAGAGGAGGGATCCGGGACCAAACCTCCGAACCATCCGAACCATCCGAACCATCCGAACAACCCGAACAACCCGAACAACCCGAACCATCCGAACAATCCGAACAATCCGAACCACCCGAACGCACCGCAATCAGTGCGACGTCAGCAATCCGGAAAAATTGACCGTGTAGTGTGATCCGTCGGATGTGGTCAGACTGAAGTCGATGACCCCCGCCGCGCCCTCCAACCGACCCGTTCCGCCGGTAACGGTGTAGGTGCCCACGACGTCTGTCGGACTCACGAACTGTCCGGCCGTGGTGCCAAATAAGGTCGCGCCATTTGCGGCGGTAAAGACAAACGTGCCGGCAAGCTGACCCGTCGCCGGATCCAGCGTCAGATCCTCCGCGCTGCTAAACCCTCCCAGCAAGGTACTGTTTCCGCTGGCAGCGGTGTGCAGTAGCACCAGACCGTTCTCCATTCCGACGGGCGTGGCCACGCCGTTGGCGGAACCCTTGAATGGAAAGTCGCCGGCCAGGACCAGCGCGAAAGCGAACAGGGTGAAAAGAAGTGCGGCGCCTTTTGCCGCTCGGCTAATTGAAATAGAACGCATTTGAAACCTCCTCAAAAGGTGCCGCCATACTGCCAGATAACGTGGCACCTGTAAAGCTATTGCGAAAAAACCTGGTAAATCGTTAGGTTCCCAGCCTACCCCTTTCCGAAGGGGGAGGGAAGGGTGGGGGTTTGGTGCCTCCCTTTCCCAAGGGGAGGGAAAGCTGGGGTCAAAGCGCTCTGGGGGATGGGAAGGGTGGGGGTTTGGGGATAAATAGCCCTCCCCCGCTGGGGGAGGGTTGGGTGGGGGTCGCAAACAACTAACCTTTGCCCCAGGGCCCCCTTCCTCCTGGTGAATCTTCAGGAGGAAGGGTTGGGGATGGAGGT
>DATFHI010000106.1:0-14830 GCA_035248525.1 Fimbriimonadaceae bacterium
CTGAACTACTGGGTGTCGACGTTGTCCCAGTGGTCGGGCACAAAGAGAAGGGACTCGATGATTTGCGCCGGGTGATCCGCCGCAATCTCGATGAACCAAAAATTCCGACCTCTGAATTACCCGTTCCGTTGGAGGCGAATGAGGAAGTTGACCGCCTTCAAGAAAGGCTAGCCCGCATTGGAGAGGACATTCCTCGACAAGATCTCATCGCAATGCTCCGGAAACCGAATTCCGCGGTTGAGCAATACGCACGCGACTTTCCCGAGATCGCCGAAGAATTCAATAACGCCTCGAAGGCAGTCCGTTCTGGTGCGATGGACTTGTTGTACTCTACGGAAGCGCGATATGAGTGGGCAACATTTGTATCGAAGGCAGCCATTGAACCGGTAACCGAACAACCCAAGCGGCCCATGAGCGACCGCATCGACGCCGTTCTCACCAACCGGGTCTGGGGGTTCTTGATCTTCCTTGGGATCATGTATTTGGTCTTTCAATCCATTTACAGCTTCGCAAGCCCGGTTATGGACTCGATCGAGGGGATGTTTGGCGCGCTGGGCAATTGGATTTCACCAAAGCTAGCTGCGTCGCCGGTACTGCAGTCGATGATCGTCGACGGACTAATTGCCGGAGTCGGGGGGATGCTGGTCTTCCTCCCGCAAATTTTGATCCTGTTCTTCTTTATTGCGGTGCTCGAAGGGACCGGCTACTTGGCAAGAGCGGCGTTTATGATGGACCGTCTGCTGGGCTGGTGTGGACTCAATGGCCGGGCCTTTATTCCGCTGCTCTCGAGCTTTGCCTGTGCGATTCCTGGCATTATGGCGGCCAGGGTCATGCCTGACCCCAAGGCCCGCTTGGCAACCATTTTGGTGGCCCCACTTATGAGCTGTTCGGCGCGGCTGCCGGTCTATCTCCTTCTCATCGGCACATTCGTTGAGCCCAAATATGGCGCGGTGTGGGCAGGAATCGCACTCTTCGCGATGCACATGGTTGGGCTCCTGATTTCGATCCCGATAGTGTGGGTGCTCAATCGCAAACTTCTTCGCGCAAATCGGCTGCCGTTTCTCTTGGAGTTGCCGCCGTATCAGTGGCCCAAATGGAAGGATGTCGGACTCGCGATGTATTTCCGCGGAAAGGTGTTCGTAAAGACCGCCGGCACCATTATAGTTTTGATGTCGCTCTTAATTTGGGCAGCTTCCTATTTCCCCAGATCGGATGTTGCTTCCGACGCCGCGTACTTCACTTCTCGGCAAACTCAACTTGGTAAGGTCACTCAGGGCACAGAATTCGAATCTGCACGCGAGAAATATGTGGCCGAGCGTCAGCTCGAGGGCTCCTATCTGGGTAGATTCGGCAAAACTCTTGAACCCGCCTTCATCCCCGCTGGGTTCGATTGGAGAATCACCACGAGCATCCTCTCTGCATTTCCTGCCAGGGAAGTGGTCATCCCCTCGATGGGAATCATTTTTAGCCTTGGAAAGGATGTTGATGAAAGCTCGGGCGATCTTCGAACGGCAATCAAAGAGGCAACCTGGCCCGACGGTCGGCCGCTTATGACCCTCTGGACGGCAATCGGTCTTATGGTTTTCTTTGCGCTTTGTTGTCAATGCAACGCGACTTTGGCGGCGATCAAACGAGAAACGAATAGTTGGAAATGGCCCTTATTCGTGTTTTGCTACATGTCCACGCTCGCATATCTTTCGGCGGTGGTCATCCACCAGGTCGGAAGACTGTTCGGAGCTTAAAGCGCTTCTTCAAACTCCTCATCCAACTGTTCAGGGCGGGTCAAGACCGATCCACCAGCGGGTAAGGGACGCTCGGCCCTGGCGATAGCTTCCGCCTTTTCACGAATTCGCCGTTCTTCCGCCCTTGCCTCTGCCCCCGGCGAAACTGGCCACAAGGTGTCTTCCATCCAGTAGGAGTCCAGAAACTCACTCCACACCCGGTCGTAGACTTCGATGGTCTTAGTTGCTAACTTGGACCAATTAAAGTCCACGTCCAGTCTTGCTCGCGCGGCTGCTCTGAGTTTTTCTGCCCGTTCGGGATCTTGGAGGACCCTCAGCACCGCCCAAGCGAGAGACTCCGCATTATTCGCAAAGCAGGTTGTACCGGTCTCCTCATGGAGGACCACTTCGCGGAAACCACCGGCATCCGAGGTTACGACGGCAACGTTTGCCGCCATCGCCTCGAGCGCCACGATACCGAATGGCTCGTAAAGGGAAGGGAAGACGGCGACGTCCGCACACCGATAAAGCATGTGCAAAGATCGATTTGCGGTGAAACCGATAAAGCGAACGTGATCACCAAGCCCTGCCCACTGCACAAATCGTTCTAACCGTTCTCGTTGCCCGCCGCCGACAATCAGAAACTTCGTTTTCGGTTCTTGGGCAAGAACGGTGCTAACCGCATTCAAGAGCACCTGGATGCCCTTTTCACGTACGAACCGACCCACGAAAATAACAATCTTCTCATCCGGTTCCGCGAACTTCGCACGGTAGGCAATCTTTTCCGATTCCGGCCACTCAAATTCAAATTTTGCGGGATCGACGCCATTAAAAATGACGTCCACCTTGTCCACTGGAGCGTCGAAGATTCGCTTCATCTCGTACTTCATGAATTCGGAGCAAACGATGATCCGCCAGGCTTCATAGGTCAGCCAATACTCATGTTCGTGGATGTACCTGGAGGTGTCGTTGAAAATTCCGCCGTGCCGACCACTCTCCGTGGCATGGACGGTCGCCACCATTGGGAGCTTGTAGTCGTATTTGAGTTCCCGAGCGGAGTCTAAGGACAGCCAGTCGTGGGCATGAAATAGGGTCGGCTGGCCACCGGGTCGCCAATCCTCTAGCAGGCGTCGCACCCGCTTCTCAGTGGCCAAATTGAGCAGTTGGATTTCATGCAGGAAATCGTTTGGAGTGCCTTCCAAGTGGACTCGATGCACTTGAACGCCGCTCGATTCAATCTCTTCATCGGGCGCTTGGGACGTGGCTTTGGTGACCACATGAACCTCGATCCCTTGCTTTTGGAGCTGTTTGGAAAGCTCATACACGTGAGGGCTGATTCCGCCCACGATTCGGGGTGGATATTCCCAAGACAGCATCATCACGCGCATGCCGTTATTGTGAATCACGCACTTTGATTTATGGAGTGAGTCGAACGTGTTTGGGCCGAGGGGCTCGCTTCTGCGCGACTACCTTTGTGATTTCCGCGCCGAAGAAAAAGATCTGGGCGGAGTAATACACCCAAAGCAACACGACAACCACCGCGCCCGCCGATCCGTAGGCTGCGGCAACGCCACTGTAACTGAAGTACATGCTGAGGCCAAGTTTAGCGACGCTAAACCCGATTCCCGTGAAAATTGCCCCTGGCCAAACTTCACGCCATAGGACACGCCCACGAGGGATCGCTCTAAAAGTCAGTGCGAAAACCAAGGTGACGAAAATGGTGGAGGCAAGCAAGCTGATTGCCGGCCAACCCGTAAAACTGCCCGAGATCCGTGCCAGCCAACCTAAGATCGAATCGAAGCTCAGCCAGGCCAATAGAATAAGCAGAAATCCCAGCATCATGATGATGGATTGAATTCGGCTAGCTAAGAACCTGAGAAAAGGCGAGCCTTCGTGCTTCACGCGCCAGATGTATTCGAGCGAAAGCTCAATCTGCCCAAAGAGACCAGATGCGGCGTACAAAGAGATCAGGATCGCTAGGATGGTTGCCGGGATGGAAGTGCCAGGATGGGATGCATGTTCGATCAGAGTGATCACTAGATCAGACGCCCCTTTCCCTAACGAGTTGGTGGTCTCTTCTTGCAGACTGTTTCGGATTGTCTGGGAATCTAGAAATGTGGTGAGAATGGTGAGGGCTATCACCAACATTGGAGCGAGGGATAAGATGGCGTAAAAGCTGATCGAGGCGGATAGTCGAGGCGCTCCGTCGCCCGCCCACTCCTTTCCGGCTTGAAGCAGAATCGACCGGTACTCACGCCATTTCATTCCTAACAAGAGACGATGGCATAAGCTGGCTTGAATACGCTCTACTTCAAAATACTCCCGTCAAATATGAGGGCAACATGGCTAAAGCCATTCTAAGAGTGAATGATTGTGGAATCTACTGCGAAGCGGGCGGCTTCTATGTCGACCCTTGGCGCCCGGTCGATCGCGCAATCGTCACCCATGCCCACAGCGACCACGCTCGCGTCGGCATGAAGCATTACCTTTGCAGCGCGGAGGGCTATCGGGTTACCCGACGGCGCTTGGGCGACGATGCCAGTATCGAGAGTTTGGAATTTGGAGAGCAAAAGACGATCGGCTCGGCCAAAGTCTCTTTGCACCCCGCGGGACATATTCTCGGATCGGCCCAGGTGCGAATCGAAGTCGATGGACAGATTGCCGTCGTGAGCGGAGACTACAAAACAGATCCGGACCCCACGACCGCTCCCTTTGAACCTATTCGTTGCCACCTCTTTATTACGGAATCCACCTTTGGGCTTCCGATTTACCGTTGGCCGGATCAAGCGAGCGTGTTTGCAGAAATAAACGCATGGTGGAGAGCCAACCAAGCCGCCGGAAGAGCCTCCCTCTTAATGGGATATGCACTGGGAAAAGCCCAGCGCGCCCTTTCGGGATTGGACCCGAGCATCGGCGACATCTATCTTCATGGTTCGGTGCACCAACTCACCGAGCTTTACCGGGAGCAAGGCGTAAACCTGCCCGCGACCAAGCTGATCTCCGAAGTCGGTCCCAAGGTCGATTGGAGTCAGGCGATGATCGTTGCTCCACCGAGCGCGAGCGGTAGTCCTTGGGTGAGGCGATTTGGCGACCACTCCACTGCCTTTTGCTCGGGCTGGATGGCTGTTCGCGGCACCCGCAGGCGAAGGGCCTTGGACCGGGGTTTCGTTCTTAGCGACCATGTCGACTGGCCCTCGCTACTGTCCACCATCCAAGCCACCCAAGCTCAAGAAGTTTGGGTCACTCATGGCTATCGTGATACCGTTGTTCGATATCTGACGGAGTTGGGAATGAAGGCCAAGGTGCTCGAAACCCAGTTTGAAGGCGAACTGGATGACCAGCCCCTCGAGGTGGCCGAAGCATGAAACGATTTGCCGAACTCTATTCTGCAATCGATGCCACCAACAAAACTAACGAAAAGGTGGCGGCAATGGTCCAATATTTCAGCACAGCACCACCCGAAGACGCAGCGTGGGCAGTGGCATTGTTGGTCGGCCGCCGACCTCGTCGAGCGGTGAACTCCACAAAAATGGCGCAGTGGGCAACCGAGCTTGCCGGAATTCCAGGCTGGCTATTTGGCGAGTGTTATGACTCAGTCGGCGATCTTGGAGAAACCATTTCTCTCGTCTTGCCACCCAAAGGTCAACCCGGCTCCGAAGTACCACTCCATGAATGGATGGAGCACCGATTGCCCGAACTAGCCAAGGTCTTGGAGGATCGGCAGCGCGAACTCTTAACCCATTACTGGATGGAATTGGATCAAGCGGGAAGGTTCTTGCTGAACAAGATTATCGGCGGAGCATTCCGCGTCGGCGTCTCCCAGGAGCTGGTCATTCGGGCGATTGCGCAGGCGAGCGCGTTGGACCCGCCGCTGATCGCCCATCGCCTCATGGGGGAATGGATTCCGAGCGCGGAGTTTTTCAAATCTCTGGTTTCGCCAACCGACGAAGGCGAGAGCGTAGACAGCCGCCCGTATCCCTTCTGCTTGGCCCATCCAATCGAAGGGTCTCCATCTGACCTCGGGCCGATCGAGGAATGGCACGCCGAATGGAAATGGGATGGCATCCGGGCTCAAGTCGTCAAGCGGGGCGATCGCACCTACGTCTGGTCGCGCGGGGAAGAGTTGATTACCGAACGATTTCCCGAAATCGAGGGGATCGGTTCCTGGCTTCCCAACGGTACCGTGCTCGATGGTGAAATCCTCGCTTGGCAAGGCGAGTCGCCCACAAGATTCGGCGAACTCCAACGCCGAATCGGAAGAAAGTCCGTTAGTAAGCAATTACTCGCCGCAGTGCCCGTTCAGCTGGTCGCATTCGATATCCTAGAATTCGAAGGCAAAGACCTACGTCAGCTGGAACTCAGGGAGCGTCGGAGGATTCTGAACGAAATTGGAAATCAAGCGATCGCGAACGTCCGAATCTCGCCCACGGTCTTTGCTGATTCGTGGGAAGCTTTAGCCAATGAGAGGGAAGCTTCGAGAAGTCGGAATGTCGAAGGACTCATGCTCAAGCGATTGGATTCGCCCTATCTTGTCGGTCGCAAGAAGGGAGCATGGTGGAAATGGAAGATCGACCCCTTGACCGTGGATGCCGTGCTCATTTATGCCGCCCGCGGTACCGGCAAGCGCGCCGCTCTGTACACCGATTACACGTTCGGAGTGTGGGATGGAGATCGGCTTGTTACCTTTGCAAAGGCGTACAGCGGCCTGACGGACGAAGAAATTCGCCAAGTGGATGCGTGGGTTAGGCGCAATTCCGTCGAAAAGTTTGGACCAGTGCGCACTGTCACGCCGGAGCTAGTCTTTGAACTCGCCTTCGAAGGTATCCAGCTTTCAAATCGGCATAAATCAGGTTTGGCTGTCCGGTTTCCACGGATCCTGCGGTGGCGTAAAGACAAACCGTATACAGAAGCGGACCGACTCGAGGATATTCGCGCCATGCTGACCCAACTGGAATCGGAGGGGATATCCGATTAGCGACGGCATCGAGACCAAGCTGAAACGCGCGGAACAATTTTTTATAGACCGCGGATGGGAACCCTTTCCTTTCCAGCGAGAAGTGTGGCGCGCATATCTGGAAGGCAAGTCGGGCCTGATTCATTCTGCAACCGGCACCGGCAAAACCCTTGCCGCCTGGATGGGTCCCCTGTTGAATGCCGATGAGTCGCCGGGCCTTAAAGTCCTTTGGATCACCCCTTTGCGTGCTCTCTCGGGCGACACCCAAAAATCGCTTGAATTTCCCTTAGCGGACCTGGCGCCCAATTGGCGGGTCGAGCGTCGTACCGGTGATACCACCGGTACGGAGCGAGCTCGCCAGCATAAAGACTCTCCACAGGCGCTTGTGACCACTCCCGAGAGTCTGAGTCTGATGATCGCCCGCGACGACCACCGGGAGTTTTTCTCCCAATTGGAATGCGTCGTAGTGGACGAATGGCATGAACTTCTATCAACAAAACGAGGAGTTCAGACGGAACTAGGCTTGGCAAGGCTACGATCGATCTCCCCGGGAATCAGAACCTGGGGGATATCTGCCACCCTTGGCAACCAGCAGCAAGCGCTCGACATTCTTCTTGGCGAATCTTTAGAAAAGCGAAACAGCGTATTGGTCCATGGAAGGATCGACAAGGAAATCATCATCGATTCCATCCTTCCTGAATCGATTGAAAGATTCCCCTGGGCCGGCCACTTCGGCACCCAAATGATCAAACCCGTGGTGGATGCCATTGCGTCCAGCCAGAGCTGTCTGATCTTTTGCAATACACGCTCCCAAGCGGAGATCTGGTTCCAATCCATTTTGGGTTTTCGGCCGGATTGGAAGGGAAGAGTCGAGCTCCATCATGGTTCGTTGGACCGAGAGGTTCGGGAAGCCGTGGAAGAGGGTTTGAAGCAAGGACTCTTGAGAGCCGTCGTCTGCACCTCGAGCCTCGACCTCGGCGTGGACTTCAGTCCAGTGGACCGGGTTGTCCAAGTGGGGTCGCCAAAAGGTGTCGCGCGTCTGTTGCAGCGCGCAGGAAGAAGCGGCCACCGACCAGGAGTTCCGTCCGAAATCTTCTGTGTGCCCACCCACAGCATGGAATTGATCGACATCAGTGCGGCAAGAGCGGCGGCGTTGGCGGGAGCCATCGAAAGCCGGGAGGGGTTGGAGCGACCCCTCGACGTTCTGTCTCAGCACATGGTAACGGTTGCGTTGGGAGAAGGCTTTGATAGCGATTCATTGAAGGAAGAGGTGAGAACTACCTATGCCTATAGGAACTTAACGGATGCGGAATGGCAGTGGGCACTCGACTTCGTTGTTCGCGGCGGGTCCGCATTAAAGGCATATCCGGAGTTTCGGCGAGTTGTTCAGCAGCCGGATGGCATCTACCGAGTAGAGGATAAACAAATCGTCCTGAGACATCGCCTTTCAATCGGGACGATCGTCAGCGACACGGCTCTCAATGTCCAATATTTGAAGGGTTCCAAGCTGGGAACGGTAGAAGAAAGTTTTCTCTCTCGCTTGAATCCGGGCGACAGATTCATCTTTTCTGGAAAACCACTAACGTTCGTGCGCATTGAGAATATGACGGCTTACGTAAAGCCCGCAGCTGGCGTCAAGGGCGCGATTCCAAGGTGGATGGGTGGTCGCCTACCACTGTCAGGTGAACTGGCGCACGCAATCCGTCAAAAGTTGGATGAAGCGAAGAATGGGATTTTCGATAGTCCGGAAATGCATCTGATCCGGCCGCTGTTGGAGGTTCAGAACAACTGGTCTGCCATTCCCGAATTAGAAGAATTCCTAATTGAGTCACTAGAGACCGGCGACGGATTCCATCTCTTCTTCTTTCCATTCGAAGGTCGATTGGTTCATGAGGGACTGGCCGCCCTCTTCGCCTACCGCATTTCGAAGCTACAACCGATCACGTTCGCGATGGCGTGCAACGACTATGGAATCGAGCTGCTTTCTCCGGAGAGAGCGCCATTAATCGACGCCATTGAGGGTGGACTATTCTCGCCATCCAATCTGCATCGGGATATCGTGGACAGTCTCAACTCCGTGGAAATGGCTCGGCGGCAATTTCGCGAAGTCGCGCGGATTGCCGGACTGGTTTTCCAAGGCTATCCTGGCGCACCCAAGTCGGCCAAGCAGTTCCAAGCTAGTTCGGGTCTCTTCTTCGATGTGCTCAAGCGTTACGACCCCGACAATATGCTTTTGGCGCAAGCGGAAAGGGAAGTGCTGGAAAAGCAACTGGAGTCCACTCGTTTGGCCACCGCTCTGCGACGAATTGAAAGCGCTCGAACGGTGATTACATATCCTGAAAGACCGACACCACTGGCATTTCCGATCCTTGTGGATCGTTTGCGTGATTCCGTCTCGTCGGAAAGCGCTTCGCAACGAATTGAAAAGCTCGCAATGCAATTAGAAAGGGAAGCCGGTTAAATGTATACTTCCGTCTGCTATATGAATGCGGAATTGAGAAGGGAGGAAGTGCTTTCAATCCGGGGCGCAGAGTTAGTCCTGCTGCCCGACAAAGGAATTTGGTGGGCCGCAGAAAAGACGCTTTTCGTCGCCGATTTGCACCTCGGTAAAGACGCCTCGTTCCGCGCGGGTTCGATTGCAGTTCCGTGCGGCGCAACGGAAATGACGTTGGAGCGTCTTGGAAACCTCGTAGATGCACATCTGGCGCAACGAGTAGTAATCCTTGGCGACCTGTGGCACAACAAAAACGCGCGATGCCGATATTCTGAGAGCGTGTTCGCGCACTTTAGAGAGCGTTTTTCCGGAATTGCATTCGACCTTGTGATCGGAAACCATGACCTAAAAGCGGGGCCGCTACCATCCGAACACGCGGTTGGCAAGCTCGAGGATGGAGCGCAACTCGGTCCATTCCGACTGCATCATGACCCCTCGGCAGTTCAAGAACCATACGGACTCGTGGGCCATCTGCATCCTGGAGCTCAATTGGTTAGCCGATCTGGTCGCGGATTCTGCTCGGCTTGCTTTTGGATCCGCGAGCATTACGCAGTCCTGCCGGCATTTGGCGAATTTACCGGCCTTGCCCGTATCAGACCAACTACGAGTGACCGCGTCTTCGTTATCGTGGACGACCACATTAGAGAAGTGTAGAAAGAGCCCTGGGCGGATACTTAATATTCATAATAACGATTATCAGTAATCCAATGCGAAGACGAAAAGAAAAGGGCGGCACATGCCGCCCAGTTCCTGCAAATCGCCCTTAAGAGGCCATCTGCAAATGCAGAATGCGCTCATCGAGTGCTTCCGCCGCGTGGTCACACGCCCGAAGCAAACCGTCGACACTGAGCGAATCTTGGCGAATTCGGCGTACCAGAAATGTTGCGAACGCAGCAATTCCGACGCCGGCTAGTACCGTGACGAGAGCGGTTGTCGACAACCCTGTCTTTGTTGCTCTTTCTGTCGGATTCATATGAGAATAAGAACTCCTATCGAATATCTTCGACACCTTTTAGATGCGTATTTAGGGCGAATTTGTTGCTTAAATTTGTCGCGACGGGACCAATTCGGCCTTCCCGGTACAATTTAGGTTCATGCTAGACAACCTGACGAAGCGACTTTCCGGCATTTTTACCGGGCTAAAACGCAAAGGAAGGCTCACAGAAGATGACGTCAATGAGATGCTTCGCGAGGTTCGAGTTGCCTTACTGGAAGCAGATGTCAATTTCACCGTCGCAAAATCATTCATTGCTCTGGTCAAGGAGCGAGCGGTCGGCGAAGACCTTTATTCAAGCCTTAATGCCGATCAAACGATCATCAAAATTGTCCGGGATGCCCTGGTTGAGATCCTAGGCGAGAGCTCCCAGCGATTCGAATTTGGTCCCCAACCTCCGACTGTGGTGCTACTTTGCGGTCTGCAAGGGTCAGGAAAAACGACTACCTGCGCGAAACTCGCCAAATGGCTGATGAAGCAGGGCAAAAAGCCGATGCTGGCCGCTTGCGACATCCAACGCCCGGCCGCCATTAAGCAATTGCAAGTCTTGGGTGAGCAAATCGAAGTCCCGGTGTTTGCCAAAACGGACGGCTCGAAGCCGGAACAGATCGCACGGGAAGCACTAGATCGAGCCAAGCACCTGATGCTCGACGTATTGATCGTCGACACCGCCGGCCGGCTAAGCATCGACACCGAATTGATGGCTGAGTTGAAACGGGTGTTTCAGGCGGTCAGGCCGGTTGAAACGCTGCTTGTATTGGACTCCACCACTGGTCAGGAAGCGGTCAATGTTGCCGAAGCCTTTCACAAGGATGTGCCGCTAACCGGAGCGATCTTCACGAAATTGGATGGAGATACGCGTGGAGGCGCGGTTCTTAGCGTTCGCGCCGCTACCGGTGTACCGGTTCGCTTTATCGGCGTCGGCGAGCAAGTTGAAATGCTCGACCAATTCGATCCTCAGCGCATGGCCGGCCGAATCTTGGGATTTGGCGACATCATGGGGATCATCGAGCGGGCGGAGGAGTCGTTCGACCGGGATCAAGCCGCTTCGATCGAAGCCAAATTCAAGCAGGGGAGCCTGGATTTTCATGATATGCTCGGGCAGTTCGCCCTTATGCGCAAGATGACCAAGGGTGGTGGCGGATTTAGAAGTCTGATCAACATGATCCCTGGCGCCCATGAGATCCCGGAAGAAGCCTTGAATCAGGTCAACGACCAGAAAGTGAACCGAATTGAGGCCATTATCCTTAGCATGACGCCAAAAGAGAGGTCCAATCCGGATATAATCAACGGTTCCCGCCGAAAGCGACTTGCCGCTGGATCAGGCACAAGCGTGGAAGAGGTGAATGCCCTTTTGAAGCAGCTCTATGAAATGCGGCGCGGGATGAAGCAGATGAGCAAATTACAACAACGTATGCTCAAAAAGAAAGGCAGAAGATAGGAAAGGAAAAGACAGTTTAATGGTTAAAATTCGATTGAGACGTATCGGCACGAAGGGTCGCCCTTTCTACCGAGTTGTGGTTGCCAAAAGCACGGCTGGCCGCAACGGCGCATTTGTAGAAACCATCGGCCAGTATGACCCCGTAGTAAAGCCGACGCTCATCAATATCGACAAAGAGCGAGCCCTTCACTGGCTTCTCAGCGGAGCCCAACCAACCGAGACGACCGCAATCTTGCTCAATAAGATTGGCGTGCTCGAAGAGTTTTTCAAGCAGCGCCCGGCTTCCAAAAAGGATTACAAGTTCCTGGACAAGCGAACCGCGGCTATGTCCGTCAAGTCGGCCATCGAGGCGCCTGCCGCCGTGGCCGAAGCTCCCGCTCCCGCGCCCGCCGCGAAGGAAGAACCAGTGGCTGAGCCTGAACCTGCTCCCGCAGAAGAAGCTCCGGTTGCCGAAGAGCCCGTTGCAGAACCGGAAGCAGTCAAGGCTGAGGAACCGGCCGCCGAGCCTACGGTCGAGTCGGAAGAGGGTTAACCATGGCGTACGAAGCATTTGTCGAGACCCTGGTGAAATCCGTTGTGGAGAATCCGGACGGAATTGAAATCGAAGAAGAATCCGATGGCAATGCTCGGACTTTCTTTATCACCTGCGATCCGGAAGACGTCGGTAAGGTGATTGGAAAGAGCGGCCGGGTCGTTTCTGCGATTCGTTGTGTGGTGAGCGCGGTTGCCGCCAAATCCCGAGAAAAAGCGTTTGTTAAAGTCAATACCGAGTAACTGAGGCTTTCCTTTCCTTCCTGAGCCAGGCGAGTCTCGCCTGGCTTTTGTGTTGTTAACTTCCCTATCCATGTCGAATTTCATCCCTGTCGGTCGAATAGTCAGCTCTCACGGTCTTAAGGGCCAAGTCAAAGTCGAGTTGCTTACCGATTTTCCCGAACGGCTCGGCAAGGGACAACGGCTACGCCTTCAAAATCGATGGGTGACGGTCAAAGACTCCCAGCCGATGAAGAATCGGCTCCTGGTGAAGTTGGAGGGCATCAACTCCATAGAGGAGGCCAAGGCGCTCCAATGGGAAGTCCTGTCGGCGGCTGATAGTGATCCTGAGTTAGCTGAAAATGAATTCCTGGTGGAAGACCTTATTGGGCTTAAGGTTGTTACGCAGGAAGGAATGGAGTTGGGCAAAGTCGATGAGGTCCTTCCTTATCCCGCCCAGGATCTGTTGAAGATAGGAGAGTTGCTCATTCCGTTCGCTTTTGAATTCGTCGTCCAGATTGATTGGGATAAGGAAGAGATCACCGTAAAACTGCTGCCCGGCATGCTGCCCGGCGAAGAGGACGAATGATGAAACCCGCAGACGGCCCAGAGGTACCCTCCTAACATGTTCCTCGACGAAGCGAATGTCACATTTGTCTCCGGACGAGGCGGCTCGGGCGCGGTAAGTTTCCACCGCGAGAAGCACGTTCCACGAGGCGGTCCCAACGGTGCGGACGGCGGAAAAGGGGGCGATATCATCCTCATTGCCGATCGCGGCAAGAGGACCCTCTACGATTTCAAACTCCAAGATCGATTTGAAGCCCAATCGGGTGTCCACGGGGTTGGCAACAAACGTGGCAAGGACGGGCGTTCCATTGAGATCAAGGTGCCGGTGGGCACGGTAGTCCGAGACACGGAGTTGGATGAACTACTGGTCGATCTCAATGCCCACGGGATGAAGTACGTGGTTGCTAAAGGCGGTCGTGGCGGATATGGGAACCAGCACTACACAAGCAGCGTCCGACAGGCACCTAACTTCGCCCAGAAAGGCGCTCCCGAAGAAATCGTCCACGCAAAGTTGGAGCTCAAGCTGCTTGCCGACGTCGGTTTGATTGGGCTCCCCAATGCCGGTAAATCCACCTTAATTTCCCGCATTAGCGCGGCCCGACCCAAGATCGCCGACTATCCCTTTACAACCATCGTCCCGAACCTGGGAGTGGTCAAATTTCACGAAGACACCTTCGTGGTGGCGGACATGCCCGGACTTATTGAAGGAGCCAGCCGAGGAGTCGGATTGGGACACCAGTTTCTCCGGCACGTCGAGAGAAACAAGTTACTGGTGCACCTGGTTGAAATTGCCCCGCTCGATGGCTCGGATCCCTTTGCCAACTACGAGTTGATCGAAAATGAGCTTAAGCTCTATTCGGAGGAGATCTGGAGCAGGCCCCGCATCATCGTCCTCAGCAAGATAGACGTCGCGCCAGAAGGGGAGTACGACAAAATCCGCCAGCAATTTGAGAGCCTGGGTTTTCCTCTCTTCCCTATTTCCGCAGTCACCGGTCAGGGGATTGAGCCGCTCTTGTTCGAAATGCATCGGATCCTCGCCGAAGTAGATGCTCAACCTCAAATTCCCGTGCTCATGCCCGCCTTAAGTAAGTCGCAAGATTTGGAATGGGATGTCGAACAAACGGAAGAAGGTTTCGAAGTGCATGGAAAACGCGTCCGTCGGCTTGTAGCGATGACGGACCTGGAGAATTCCGATGCGGTTCGATATTTGCATCGGCGTCTCCAGCGCCTAGGCGTCATTGAAAAGCTGCGGGAAATGGGAGCGGAGGAAGGGGACACGGTATTCGTGGGCGATGCAGTGTTCTCGTTTACCGACGAATCATGAGAATCGGCATCTTTGGCGGAACCTTCGATCCTCCACATCTTGGACATTTGGCATTGGCGGAAGCAGCGATCGAGTCCTTGCGGCTCGATGAAGTTATCTGGATGCCCGCATTTCAAAATCCGCTGAAAAGCAAACGCCCCTTTACTCATGCAAAGCAACGGCTCAAGATGGTTCAACTGGCCGTCGAAGGTGTTCCAAAGATGGCGGTCAGCGACTCCGAGATCGAGCGTCGCGGCCAAAGCTACGCGGTGGACACGGTAGCAGAGCTTCAATTTCTCAAGCCGGCGGACTATTGGTTTATCGTCGGCGCGGATTCGCTAAGGACGCTATCTTCCTGGAAGCAACCCGAGCGTTTGCTTCGACTCTGCCGGATCGCGGCCGCCGTGAGGCCCCCGGTCAATTCAGTGGAAGCCCTGTTGTTGGTACCACCAGAACTTCGAAAAAAGATCGACCTGATCGAAATGAAGCCCATGGACATCTCGGCGACCGAAATTCGCAACAAACTCGCCCGTGGGCTGGCGGTCGACCCTTGGCTGCCTAAACTCGTTATCAAGTACATTCAAGAAAACAAGCTTTACCAATGAC
>DATFHI010000107.1:0-5088 GCA_035248525.1 Fimbriimonadaceae bacterium
TATCTAGACTGCGCGAGCGAGCGGGGGATGAGAGCCTCTTCCGCAACCTGAGATTCGGGGTTCGACCGCTTCCGGAAACGCCGCAACCGGAGGAATTGAAGGAACCTCTGGTCGACCAGCGCGAAGAAAAAAGGGGACTGAGCATTCGGGAAATTGCCGAGCGACGGCTAAAGAACTGGCCACATGGCGACGATTCTGCGAAATAGGCCGCTTTTAATTATCGCCGTCGGACTGATGGTGGGCTTGACGCTATTCGAGTACCCGTGGAATGCATTATTTCTTCTGCCCGCGATTTGGTTGCTGAACCGCAGCGCAATTAAACTGCTTTGCTTAGCCGCATCCCTTGGTTTGGGTATCTACCTGAGGCCACCGATCTTCACCGAAGGGGTCTCGAAGACGCAATATGTCGAAACGCAGGCAAGGATCGTGTCCGTTCCCCGAATCTATCCGGGGCAAATCAGCTACGAAATTGAGGATCGCGGTGTTAAGTATTCGGTAACTGAGCCAGACAGCGCGGACCGATCAATCGGGGATTTTGTCGCGATCCGCGGACTCGCTCAGCCTCTGAGAGAAGGCACCGAATCGTACAAGTTATCACACGGAGTTGTTGGACAATTCCGACCAATTGAAGTTAAGGTCCTGAGCACCGGTCCGCAATGGCTCAGATCGGCGGCCGAGTTGCGGAAGAGATTTGTTGGATTTAGTGCGAAGTACTTGCCGGCGGATGAGGCCCGGATTCTGGACGCCCTCTGCTTCAACGTAGAGGGTGGACTCGATGAAGACCTTACGAATGCCTTAAGAGCTACGGGCACGATCCACATCATCAGCGCTTCCGGTCTGCACGTTCTGGTCATTGCGGCGGCCCTGGAGTTTCTCTTGAACCTGTGGCCAATTCCGCGCCCAATAAAGATCGGCCTGGTGTTGATCGCTCTTGCCTTTTATGCGGGAGCTGCTGGGCTCCAACCACCCATTTTGCGGTCGGTAGTATTGGCGGCGACCTGCCTAACCGCGTATCTTTGGCGCCGAGAGGCGGATCTGCTGTCCGCGCTGTCTTTGGCCGCCATTCTCTATCTCATCTATGATCCCCGGGGCATTTATGACGTCGGATTTCAATTCTCTTTTGTCACCGTTACCGCGTTCTGCCTCTTTGGCTCGTACCATAAGGCGGACTACAGTACTTCCCCTCGGCGGATCTTGAGTGAGGTAAAGGTGACCATTCAGACCAGCTGTCTAGCTTACTTTGCCACGATACCCTTGACTGCATTTTACTTTGGTACCATCTCTATTGTCGCGGTCCCCGCGAACCTAGCGGTTTTCTTGTCTGCATCGGTCCTCGTGATCATGGGAATGGTCGCGTTCGCGGCAAGTCCCTTTTTCCCAGCACTCTCGGAGTGGCTCTCTGCCTGGCTATTAAGCCCATTGGTGCAGTTCGTCGAAAAGACCGCATTGATGTTTGGTAACCTAAGTATATCATCCATTCCGACATTGTCTTTCAACGGATACTGGTTGGTCTTGATCTACGGAGCATTGTTGCTCAGAGCCAAGGAGCCGATCCGTGAGGCCTAAACACCTCCTCGTTGTCGCTGCTGCGGCCTTCGTCGGGCTTGCTATTTCCCGCGCTGGATTCTCTTCAGCTCCGACGATTACTTTCCTTGCCGTCGGCCAAGGCGATTGCACACTTTGGCGGGATGGAGATGTGAATATCCTTATCGACGTCGGGCCAAAGACTCGGGAGGGCTTCGACGCCGGCAGTCGAATAGTCATACCAAAGCTCAGATCGCTTGGAGTCGGCCAGGTTGCATTGATCTTAATAACGCACCCCGACGCCGACCACATTGGCGGGCTTGGATCCATCCATCGACGCTTTCCGGATGCGAAAGTCGTCGCTTCGGCGGAGTTCAAAACCCGTGACTCCATGAAACTTAGCTTGCAGGAAGCAGGAGTTTCACCTGAAAAAGTTCTCTGGCTTGCAGGACACAATCAGATTGCTCTGGACCACTCGAGTCTGGACGTATACGCTCCAACCTTGGCACCGGCAGCGAGCGACAACGAAGGAAGCCTGTTCATCCGAGTTAAGTCCGGTGCTGCGACCGCGGTCATTACAGGTGACGCCTATATGGCCAATGAGGATGTTGTGGAATCGCGGCTTCACTGGACCGCCCAGGTCCTCAAAGTCGGCCACCATGGCAGCCGCACGTCGACCGGCGATGGATTTGTGAAACAGCTCCTACCAGTGTGGGCAGTAATCAGCTGCGGGAAAAACAACATGTTCGGGCATCCCCATCCTAGCGTGTTGCAGACCCTGAAGCGCCATACCGTTGAAGTCCTTAGAACGGATATGCTCGGCGACATTACCTTTACGGCAACTCCGAGCGGATTTGTGCCTCGCTGATGTTTCTCAAGAAACATTCTGTCCAGGTAAACTCGATCCACTTTCACGACAGGAAAGGGCAAAAAACATGGATCAGGAATTTCCCTCGCGTTACGACGCGTCAACGACTGAGCAAAAGTGGTATTTGGCTTGGGAGGCAGCGGGCCTTTTCCAGCCCGAGACGGACTCTAGCAAAGAGAAATTCGTCATTACCATTCCCCCACCAAACATTACCGGCTCACTACACATGGGCCACGCATTGTGTTACTCGATCCAGGATTTGGTCGGTCGTTATCAGAGGCTCAGAGGCAAGAACGTTTTGATTTTGCCGGGGCAAGACCACGCCGGAATCGCGACCCAAAGCGTAGTCATCAAGCAGCTGAAGAAGGAAGGCAAGAACGCCTCCGAAATGGGACGGGAAGCCTTCGTCGAGCGCGTTTGGGAATGGAGAAAGGAAAGCGGGGATACAATCATCCGCCAGTTCCGGCGCCTTGGCCACGCCTTTGACTGGACGAGAACCAGGTTTACCCTCGATCCAGAATATGCCCAAGCTGTGCTCAAGGTGTTCGTCGACTGGTTCGATCGCGGGCTGATTTATCGAGGCTGGAGGGTTGTCAACTGGGATCCAGTACTTAAGACTAGCGTATCGGACATCGAGACGGAGCGAAAGATCATCAAGGGCAAACTCTACTTCATCCGATATCCGTTCGTGGACGGCAGCGGCGAGGTGGTCATTGCGACGACTCGACCAGAAACAATGCTTGCGGACGTCGCGGTGGCAGTTCACCCAAGTGATCAGCGATACAAGGATAAAGTTGGCAAACTTTTGCGGCTGCCCTTGGTCGGAAGAGAAATTCCATTGATCTCAGATATCTATCCGGATCCGGAGTTTGGTAGCGGAGCAGTAAAAATTACTCCTGCACACGATCCAAACGACTATGAAGTTGGAGTTCGCCACAACCTGGATATGCCCGTTGTGCTGGATGAATCGGCAAGGATCAACGAGCTAGGCGGTGAGTACAAGGGCCTGGACCGGATTGAGGCGCGTAAACGGATCGTCGCTGATTTGGAGGCTTCAGGATTCTTAGTCGAGATCAAAGATCACGAGATTCCAGTGATGGTGAGCGAGCGATCGGGGGAGATCGTCGAACCGCTGTTGCGCGAGGAATGGTTCGCAAAACAGACAGAACTAGCCCAACCCGCAATCGATGCCGTGCGCTCGGGGAAGGTTACGTTTGTACCTGAGCGGTATCAAAAGATATTCTTGGACTGGATGGAGAATGTTCGCGACTGGAATGTTAGTCGCCGACTTTGGTGGGGGCACCGCATTCCAGTTTACTACTCGGAGGAGGGATCCGCAGTGGCGGCGATGAGTTGGGAAGACGCCGAATCCAAGTTGGGCAAAAAGATTGTGTCGCAAGACGAATACGTTTTGGACACTTGGTTCAGCAGTGGACTCTGGCCCTTTGCGACCCTCGGTTGGCCGAAGGAAACCGAGGACCTCAAGTCGTTTTATCCAACAAGCTTGCTTGTGACTGCGCAGGAGATCCTTTATCTCTGGGTCGCCAGAATGATCATGATGGGATTGGATTGCGCCGGGGACATTCCGTTCTCTCAGGTCTACATCTATGCCACGGTGCTGACGGAAGACGGTAAGCGAATGAGCAAAAGCCTCGGAACGGGGGTCGATCCGATCGAAGTGATCGATGCGGTGGGCGCCGATGCCTTGCGATTCACTCTGCTGAGTCAGACTGGCTACAACCAGGACATCCGGTACAGCGAGCGCAGGACCGAAGATGCCAGAAATTTCTGCAATAAGATCTGGAACGCGGTCCGATTTGTGACCTTAAACGCATCAGAACCGCCCAACAGACCAACCAAGTTGGAGGAAATTGATTCCTGGCTGCTGACGCGACTTGCTGCAACTGAAGAAGCTGTTCGCACCGCGTATGATTCCTATGACAACCAGGCGGCCGCCCATGCCCTTTACCGATTCTTCTGGTCCGAATTGTGCGACTGGTACATCGAAGTCGCCAAGCCCCGCCTTAGTTCTGAAAAGGATCGGGAAACCCCGCAATGGGTACTTTTGACATGCATTGAAGCGTTTCTGAAGATGATGCACCCCATCATGCCTCACATCACGGAAGAAGTCTATTCTCGGCTTCCCATTGCGGACAAGTCTGAATTCCTTATGCAGTCCAAATGGCCGGAGATCGACACAAGTCTGATCAACCAATCGGCGGTAAACCACATCGAGCGAGCATTTCATATCACGCGCGAACTCCGTGCCCTTCGGGCGGAAGTCGGGTTAGCGGCGCTTAAGCCAGTCGAGGTGGCTTATGTTGAAGGGGATGTGCAGGGGGTCGAAAGCATCCTGAAGTCGCAGGCGTGGATTCAAGAGCTCCGCCCCGGAAAGCCTGTGGGGAAGTTCATATCAGCGACAACCGAGGGCATCGATGTCCATTTACCGTTGGGACCTGACTTTAACCTCGACAAGGAGCTGACCCGCCTGGCAAAGGACGAGGAGCGAACAACCGCGGACATTAAGCGAATCAGTGCTCGGCTCTCAAATCCAGCTTTCGTGGAAAAGGCGAATCCAGATGTGATTGCCAAGGACGAAGCGCATCTATTGGAGCTGCAACGAAAGTTGGAGAAGATTGGTGAGCGGCGTCAGCTATTCCAGTCGTGATTGTTTCTCAAGAAACATTTGCAGGGTT
>DATFHI010000108.1:0-4594 GCA_035248525.1 Fimbriimonadaceae bacterium
GTCCGGACGTTCCTGAAGACCTCTACGTGACGTTCATTGGCAGCGACTTCGTGGAAGAGGGAAGACGCGCCGCGGAGTGGTTGGCCAACAAAATGGACGGCAAAGCGGTAATCGCAGAACTCGAGGGCACCCCCGGCAGCGCACCCGCCAACGACCGGAAGAAGGGCTTCGATGAAGAGATCGCCAAGCATCCCGATATGAAGGTGGTCTTCTCCCAGACCGGGGAATTCACTCGCGCCAAGGGTAAAGAGGTCATGGAGGCGCTCCTGAAGAGTCCAGAGGGGCAAAAAGTAAATGCGCTCTACGCCCATAACGACGACATGGCGCTCGGCGCGATCCAAGCTATCGAGGAAGCCGGAAAGAAACCAGGCGTGGACATCATTATCGTTTCCATCGATGGCGTGAAGGGCGCATTCGAAGCAATGGCCGCCGGCAAGTTGAACTGCACCGTCGAGTGCAACCCACTGCTCGGACCTCCGTTGTTCGATGCGATTGAAGCCATCCGGGCCGGCAAAACCCTTCCCAAGCGCACGGTCATGAAGGACGGCATTTTCGACCAGTCGACGGCCGCCAAAGAGCTTCCAAACCGCAAGTACTGAGGCTAGCGCAATCCATCCAGGACCGATGATTCTCGAGGCGATTGGACTCCGTATGGGGTTCACCGGGGTCAAGGCCCTGGATGGAGTGAATTTTCACCTGAGGCGGGGGGAAATCCATGCCCTCATGGGTGAAAACGGGGCCGGGAAGAGCACCCTTATCAAGTGTCTGACCGGCGTCTATCAACCTGACTCCGGACAATTGTTGTTAGCGGGTGAACCTTACCGGCCAAGTTCACCTCAACACGCGACGGAGCTGGGAATCAGCACGGTCTATCAGGAGATCAACCTGGCTCCAAATCTGTCCGTCGCGGAGAATATCTGCCTTGGCCGAGAACCGCGCGGACCATTCGGCATTCGTTGGAAGGAAGTTCGGCAGCGGGCAAAGGCCGCCCTCGCCAGACTCCAGATCGAACTCGACGTCAATGCGCCGCTCGGCAGCATTTCAGTCGCCCATCAACAACTGGTAGCAATCGCCCGGGCCCTGGATGTTTCCTGCCAAGCGCTGATTCTGGATGAGCCCACGTCGAGCCTGGATCGCAATGAAGTCGATCAACTGTTCGAAGTTCTTCGGCGCTTGAAGTCGGAGGGTATGGGGATCCTTTTCGTGACGCACTTCCTGGATCAGGTTTATGCCATTTCCGATCGAATAACCGTTTTGCGCAATGGCCGCTTGGTGGGTGAGTTTGTTACGTCCGAATTGCCAAAACTGGACTTGGTCTCGCACATGATTGGCCGCTCGGCATCAGAGTTGGAGGCGCCCTTGGCTCCCCGTTCGCTCTCCGCCGGTTCGACCTTCATGAGCGTGGAAAAGATGTCAGGATCGCGCTCCACGCAAGATGTGAGTTTCGAAGTATCGCCGGGCGAAGTAGTGGGTCTGGCCGGACTCCTGGGTTCCGGGCGGACGGAGACTCTTCGAATGATCTACGGGATCGATCCTATTCAGAGCGGGTCAATCCAGTTTGGCAATCGACGACGCTCCAAGCTGAACCTCCAAACCGCAATCAAGGAGGGGTTAGGGCTGTGTCCGGAGGATCGGAAATCGGAAGGAATCTTGCCCGATCTCAGTGTGAGAGAAAACCTCATGCTGGTGGTCCAAAACCGTCGGGGTTGGTGGCGACGATTATCCCGAAAGGAGCAACAGGAAACAGTTTCCAACTTCATCAATCGGCTGCAAATCGCCACTCCCGACGCCGACCGGCCGATCCAATTCCTGAGTGGCGGGAATCAGCAAAAGGTGCTGTTGGCGCGGTGGTTGGCGGCAAACCCCAAGCTGCTCCTCTTGGATGAGCCAACCCGAGGAATAGATGTCGGAGCGAAGTTCGAAATTTCGAATCTTATTGAGTCGCTTCGCCAAGGTGGGATGTCGTTCCTTTTTGTCTCGTCCGAGCTTGAGGAGGTTTTCCGCAGCAGCAACAAGGTCTTGGTTCTGAGAGATCGCCGGATGGTCGGGGAACTTACAGGGGACGAAATCGACCAGAACCGAATCATGGGCATGATTGCGGGGAATCCAGAATGAACTCGCGACAGTTGCCGCCGTACTTGTGGACTATCGCATTGCTTCTGGCGGTGTTCATTTTCAATGCTGCCTTTAGTCCAGGATTCTTCACCATTGAGTGGCGAGACGGGCGGCTGTTTGGTTCGCTGGTGGACATCGTCAATCGCGCGGTCCCCGTGCTTTTGCTTTCTCTCGGAATGACGCTGGTTATCGCCACCAAAGGCGTCGACCTATCCGTAGGCGCAGTCATGGCGATTTGCGGCGCGGTCGCTGCTTGCCTGATCGCGCATCCCCAAGGCTCCTTGCTGAAAGACTTCCAGGTGGAGAGTTTGGCGGGAATTATCGCCGCTGCTCTGTTGGTGGCGGTAGTTTGCGGGCTGTTCAACGGACTGTTAGTAGCGAAGATTAAAGTCCAGCCGATCGTCGCCACTCTGCTGTTGATGGTGACCGGCAGGGGAATTGCCCAATTGTTAACCAACGGACAAATCGTGGTCTTTGAGCATCCTGAATTTCAGGCGTTGGGAAGTGGGAGTTGGTTTGGATTGCCTTCACCGATCTGGATTTTCATGCTTTCCTTTGTTTTGATCGGACTGCTGGTGCACGGAACCGCATTTGGCAAGTTGGCGGCGGCTACTGGTAGCAACGAAACGGCGGCCCGGTATGCCGGAGTGAAGGTCGATTCGATCAAGGTATGGGTCTACGTTATTTGCGCAGTCTGTGCCGGAATTGCTGGTCTGATCGGCGCCGCAGACATTAAAGCCGCCGACTCCAATAATGCGGGTCTTTACCTGGAGTTGGATGCGATCTTGGCGGTTGCGGTTGGCGGGACTGCGATGGCCGGTGGCAAGTTCACTTTAGTTGGCTCGGTGATCGGGGCGATCTTGATGCAGGCCCTAACGACTACGATTCTTACCCGTGGAGTCGGGGCCGAAACCACATCGATTCTCAAAGCGGTAGTCGTCGTGGCGGTTTGCCTGCTCCAATCCCCGGCCTTTAGAGAATCCTACCGAAGGATTTTGGGACTCGGGAGGGCACAGGCTTGAGACAGCGACTTCCGATCATTGCAACGGTCGTGGTCTTTCTCCTGCTGTATGTAGCCGCTTGCTTCCGGTTTGAGGGCTTTGGAACCTTGCGGGTCTTCTTCAATTTCCTCAGCGACAACGCCTTCCTGGGAGTCATTGCGGTTGGGCTCACGTTCGTGATTCTTACCGGTGGAATCGATCTATCGGTCGGCGCAATGCTCGGGTGCGCGGGAATCATGGTGGCGGATCTGATCACCAAGTTCCATCTGCATCCCGGATTGGCCACCTTGATCGTCCTTGGCTTTGGCGCATTGGTCGGCTGGACGCAAGGCATGTTGGTGGAGAAATTCAAATTACCTTCGTTCCTGGTTACTCTTGGAGGCTTGTTTTTCTGTCGAGGGTTTTCGTTGTGGATCAGCCGCGAATCCATGCAAATCGACCATCCTGCATTCAGCGAATTGTCCCAGTTTTCGATCAAACTTCCGGCGAAAGCTTCGTTGCCGGTATCAGCCTTGGTGTGGCTTGTCATCCTTGCGATTGGCGCCTACCTGGCCAGGCAGACCCGTTTTGGCAGGACGACTTACGCAATCGGTGGAAATGAAGCATCTGCCCGGCTCATGGGTTTGCCCGTGTCCAAGACCAAGGTGCTGATCTACACGTTCAGCGGGTTTTGCGCGGCGCTGGGAGGGTTGGTGTTTGCCCTTTACACGGGGTCGGGAAACGCTGTCTCTGGAACTGGGTTGGAGCTCGATGCAATTGCCGCAGTTGTGATCGGCGGCACATTGCTGAGTGGCGGCTACGGGTCGATCCTCGGCTCTTTCATCGGGGTGATGATCCTGGGAGTAATCCAGACCGCAATTAGCTTCGACGGCACGTTAAGTTCCTGGTGGACGAAGATCTTCATCGGCGCCTTGCTGCTTATCTTTATCCTTCTTCAGAAGCTGATAGAGCGCTCGGTCCGCGCAAACTAAGGTTGCCCATACCGGTTCTGATATCGGTCAAACCACTTCTCGGCTTCGTCCCGTGGGATTTCGTTGGGTTGGCCAAGGGCGTAGGACAGCCACACGGTCTTCGCGACATCCTCTACCATCGCGGCGGCTTTCAAGGCGGCGGCAGGAGTCGGTCCCCATGCGAAAACTCCATGGTTTCCAAGAAGGATTGCGGGAGCCCGAGTCTTGTATTTCAGAATTGCCTCGCCGATATGCTCGCCTTCATTGTCGACATACGGGGTGCAGGGAATTTCCCCACCGAACTCATCGCAAATTGCGGTGAGCACAACCGGGATACAGCGACCCACCGCCGCGAAAGCGGTTGCGTAGTTGCTGTGGGTGTGTATGACTCCGCCCAGTTCCGGCATGTGGCGATACAGGAACAAATGGTGGGGAAGGTCCACGGACGGCCGCAAGTGCGGAGTCAAAAGCTCGCCGGTAGACAGGCGAACGGCGGCAAGATTGTCCGACGAAACGTCGCCGTAATCC